>JBIOZK010000219.1:0-30715 GCA_044870975.1 Pyrinomonadaceae bacterium | reverse complement strand
CGCGCGCTTGCGCGCTCACCCTAGTTTCGCGCTTCACGCTCATGCGGGCAAGGATGCCCGCGCTCCGTATTCGCGTCCTAATTGCGCAACCGCACAACTTGCGCTAAATTCAAATGCATTGACAAGCCGGCTTAGCTCAGTTGGTAGAGCGTGCGATTCGTAATCGCAAGGTCACCAGTTCGACTCTGGTAGCCGGCTCCAATTTCTCACGAATCCCCAGACAGAAAGTCATAAGAGCAATGTATTCACGCGCGTGGAAACCGCCGATGTGCTTTGCAGCGCTGGCACTGCTGGGCATGCTTTGCGTCCCGGCGCGCGCTCAGAAGACCGCCAGCCTTACCGGCTTGGTAACCGACGAATGGGACCGACCTCTGTTCGGCGCGCATATAACCCTCCCTTCGAACGAACGGATCATTCAGACGACGTCAGATTCTACCGGACACTTTGACGTGATGGGGCTGACTGACTATTCGTCTGAAGTCAATATCACTGCGGACGGCTTCGCCAATATCCGTCGTTTCTTATTCCAATCGGCGCTTAGTCAGAGTCGCCGGAATGGCAAGCCGATTGAGCTGAAAATCGTGATGCATCCGGACAACCCATGCGGGGCGCGCGACACGTTATCTTACAGCGAAGCGTCCTCGCGAGATGGCGGAACGCTGAATGGCGTAGTCATTTCCGATCATTATTCCAAAGCACCTGTCGCCGGCGCTCATCTGGTGATTTACGAATATCAGAAGAAGGTAAGTGAGCAAGACACAAATGATTTGGGCGAGTTTTCTTTTAAGCCGGCGCGGCCGGGGCGGTACATCATTTTTGTCCGAGATCCGGCGTATCGCGAGTTAAAGTCGCTCGTCTGGGTGACGCGTCAGAACGCCACCCATGTAATCCTGGAACCAATCCCAGCCAATAAGATCGTCGTTTGCCAGTGACTCGGCTTACTGCTTCTTCTCCGGAAACAGCAGCACCTCAACATAGCGTTTCGTGTCGAGGTACTTCCTGGCGGCGTCCTGAATCATGGCCTTGTCGATCTTCTTGTAATAATCGGAAATCATCCAGACACCAGCCGGGTCCTCGTGGTTGTCGTAGCGCGCCATGATTTGGCCCAGGAGGTAGCCGTTTTCTTTGCTGCCTCGCTCGAAATCGCGCAGCATCGTTTCGCGCTGATCCGTAGCTTGTTGCTCAGTCGGGCCTTCGGCTTTGAATTTCTCAATTTCGTCGAAAACCCGCTTAACCAGGGCTTCGGTGCGATCGGGAGAACTGCCAAAAGTGATGGCAATCGAATATTCCGGATTCGGAATTCGTTGATAGCTGGGCGAAGCGTTGACGCCGTAGGTTCCGCTCAGTTCCTCGCGAATTACCTCCTGCAAACGTCGCTGAAGAATCTCGGTCATCGCGCGAATGGCGACGCGATTGATCTGGTTGTATTCAAAGGGACCGCTAAAGACGATGGCCGATTGGCTCTTCGGCTCGACTCCTTTTTCGACCCGCTTGATCACCACATCCTTCGGCGTGCGGGCGCCCACGTCCTTCCAACTCTCTTTCCGATGAATTGCGGGCAACGAACCTAGATACTTCTCGATGAGCGGCTGGATGGTTGGCAAATCAAAGTTGCCGATGAAGACAAAAGTGAAGTCGCTGGCATCTGCGAATCGATCCTTGTAAAAGGCCATCGACTTTTCCAGGTCCCACTGATTGATTGTGTCGACAGTGTCGAACTGCCGGCGGGGATGGTTCTGAAACCTCGCGATCTCCAGAGTGTTCTGAAAATTAAAATCGGGGTCAGCATTCTGGTTCGCGAGCACCGTCTTCATCTGCGTTGCCTGCACATTGAAGGCGTTGGTATCGGCGCGTGGCTGCGTGAAGCGCAGGTATATGAGTTGGAACATCGTCTCCAAATCCTTCTTAGAGGCGCCGCCCGTCATACCTTCCGACACCTCGCTGATAAACGGAGTCGCGTTGGCGACCTTGCCCGCCATCATCTTGCGCAGATCGATAACATTAAATTTCCCAATCCCTCCGGCGAGCACGACCTGGATCGCGCTGTCGGCCGGAATGAAATCTTTGTCCGCAGCCAGTGACGTTCCGCCCGGGCTGGTGGCGCGAAAGAGGATTTCGTCCTCTTTGAAGTTGGTTGGCTTGAGCACGACTCGGACGCCGTTTGAGAGTTCCAACTCGGTGATGCCGAGCGCGTCCTTGGTCGCGGTCTTTACAACTTTGCCCGCGGCCGGAGCTGATTCGAGCAGGCTCGCGTTGGCAACGGTATCGACGTAAGCCTTGAGCTCCTTCGTCTCGGCCGCTTTCATAACTGCGGCGAGCTTCGCCTGATCCGGCATCGTCAGGCCCGGCTTCTCCGGCGCCTCGATGATGACCATGCGGTTCCGATCCGGGAACCATTCCTTCGCCAGCTTGTTGACTTCGGCCAGCGTCACCTCAGGCAGGAACTTCTTGTGGAGATTGTATTCATCGTCGGCCGTCGGCAGCGGCTCGCTCATCAGGAAGTTTCTTTGATATTCGCTGGCGCGGCTGGCGGATTCGCGGTTCTCTTTTTCGATTGCACTGCGCTCGTAGGTTCTGAGCACATTCTGTTTCTGGCGATCCAACTCCGTCGCGGTGAAACCGAAGCGCGCGACGCGTTGCGCCTCGGACAGTAAGGCATCCAGGCCGCGTTCGATGCCGTCTTCCTTCACCAGCGCCGCCAGCGTCGCCGTGTCTTTCGATTTAGCGAAGAAGTTTCCCCGCCCGGCGAAGGCCTGGAGAAACGGTGCGTTCGGTTGCTGCGCGATTTCGCCGAAGCGCGCGGACAGCATTCCCGAAAACAACCGGTCGATTGCTTGTTGCCGATAATCACCGACGGTCTTTTCCACGCGTGCAGGCAACAGGGTTTCGAGTTCGACGATCGTCGTGTCAGCTTCTTTGTCGGTGGCGATTGCGTAAGCCGTGTCCTTACGTTCCGGCACATCGAACTCCGCTCGCGGTCGTGGCTTGGTCGATGCGGGAATCGAGGCAAAGTGAGCCTCAACCATCTTCTGGACTGCGGCCTTGTCGAAATCGCCAACCGCAATTACAGCCATCAAGTCGGGGCGGTACCAATCTGTGTAGAACTGCTTGAGGCGCTCGGCTTTGCCGTTCTGAATAATTTCCGGTTTGCCGATGGGCAGGCGGTCCGCGTATCGCGAATCCTTGAGAATTATCGGAAAGAGTTTCTGCAGCATGCGTGTGCCCGCACCACGTCCCAGCCGCCATTCTTCCATCACCACCCCGCGTTCCTTTTCGGTCTCAGCCGCGTCGAAGCTGAGCCCGTGCGCCCAATCCTCGAGAACCAAAAACGCCTTTTCGAGCACCTCAGGTTTGTCTGTCGGCACCGTCAACATGTAAACCGTTTCGTCGAAACTCGTGTAGGCGTTGACGTCGGCGCCGAACCGCATACCAATCGATTCCATGAATGAAATGATGTCGTTCTTGGGAAAATGCTTCGTACCGTTGAAGGCCATGTGCTCGACCAGGTGCGCCATGCCCTGCTGGTCATCGTCTTCAAGGATCGAACCCGTCTTTACCACCAGACGGAGTTCCGCGCGCTTCTCGGGCTTCTTGTTGGCGCGGACGTAATACGTCATGCCGTTCGGAAACTTGCCCATACTGATCTGCGGATCAGTAGGCATGTTGTCGGTCAACGCCTGTGCGCGCGCGAGTTGCGCGCCGCCGAACGACAGCGCCAGCAATAGCGCGGCTAAGATAAAGTTGCGGATAGGGGTGCGATCTTTCATGGTCATTCTCCGATTAAGAACTGATTTGCCTGCTCAAGACGGAGTTGAGAAGGCGTGACGGGTAAGGAAGACGAGTCGGTTATAACATTCGCTGGGAAGGGGAGGCAAACGGCTATTCAGTCAGGTTCGCTTCCGTGGGCTAACGTACTGACAGCCCGAGTTCTATCTAATGCAAATGCAGAAATTGCAAGCTGTCGTTGCCTGAATTAAATAGCGACCTCAGGTAAGAAAAGCGTTTACAGCGGCCGCCCGCGCCACCTATAATTCGATACGTGGCACCCGATCGGATAGGCCACCAGCGGCGAGCCTCTCCGCTTCCTCAATAACCTCGAGACCAAACCTGAAAGAAATGATCCGCCGCATCTCACTGTTGGCCTGCGTTTGCATTTGGATTGCCGCTGTCGCTCTCGGCATGGGCTGGCTGTGGTCATACAACCAGGCCGCCGGCGCCCCGGCAACGCCACCGGAACGATGGCCCAAAGAAACCACGGTTTCGCTGGCGAACGACAAATTTACCCTGGTCCTTCTGGCCCACCCGAAGTGTCCTTGTACGCAAGCCACCATCGAGGAGCTTTCGAGACTGATAACGAATTGCAATGGCCGAATCAGTACCTACGTGCTGTTCGCAATTCCGCAGGGTGTCCCCGATGACTGGTATCACACGGACCTGTGGCGCAGTGCCGCTCTGATTCCTGGAGTCAAGACAGTTGTGGATCACGACGGAACCGAAGCCGTGCGTTTTCAGGCGTACACGTCCGGACAGGTTGTGCTCTATGACCCCCAGGGCCAGTTGAGATTTCGCGGGGGCATCACGCAATCGCGCGGACATGAAGGCGATAACGCCGGTCGCTCCGCCATCGAAGCCATTGTCAATAAAGGTAGCAGCGACACTGATCACACAGCCGTTTTTGGTTGCCCGCTTTTCAATCCTGAATCTGAATGTCGAGTGCCTAAGCATGGAAATAACAGTAAGCAAGAATAATCTTCCGCCTGCCACGTTGGCTCGGGCGGCCACGCTATTTTCTGAACACCAGCAGACGATCTACCGCAATACGGATCATTTGTTTGCGGTGCTGATGATGATCCAGTGGGCCGCCGGCATTGTGGCTGCTTTGTGGGTTTCGCCACGTACATGGATCGGCACCATAAGCCATACTCACCAGCATGTGTGGGCTGCGATCTTCCTGGGCGGCGCGATTACGATCTTTCCGGTAGTGCTGGCTTTGAGAAAGCCCGGCGATCCGCTGACCCGATATTCGATTGCCACGGGCCAGATCTTAATGTCGGCTTTGCTGATTTACCTGACCGGTGGCCGGATTGAAACGCACTTTCACGTATTCGGCTCGCTGGCTTTTCTGGCTTTTTACAGAGATTGGCGAGTCCTCGTTCCAGCCACAGTCGTCGTCGCCGCCGACCATCTCCTGCGCGGAGCCTTCTGGCCTGAGTCGGTTTACGGCGTGCTGGCTGCCAGCCAGTGGCGTTGGTTGGAACATGCGGGCTGGGTGCTGTTCGAAGATGCCGTGTTGCTGGTCGCCATCAAGCGCAATGTCAGCGAAATGTGGGACAAGGCTATCAGCACCGCGGAATTGAACGACAACGAAGAGCGGTATCGCGCAGTCGTCGAACAGACCTCCGAAGGTCTGGTGCTGGCCGAGACGGAAAGTCTGCAGGTAATCGAATGCAACGAGGCCTTCGCGCGCATGCTGGGATATTCCGTCGCGGAAGTCCTCAAATTGACGGTCTTTGATTTTGTAGCCGACGCGCCCGACTCGATCAGGGCCCGGTCCGCCTCTTTGCGCAACGGGAAAGTGGCGCGCACCGCCGAACGGAATCTGCGTCGCAAAGACGGCACCATTTTGGAGGCCGAAATTCATATTACGGTGATCTCGTACGGCGGTAACGACGTCTTTTGCACCGTCGTGCGCGATATCAGTGAACGGAAGCGCGCCGAGAAAGAGATCCAGCGCGTCAACAGCGAACTGGAAGCCAAGGTGAAGGAAAGAACCGCCGAAGTCGAACAACAGCGTCTTTTCCTGCGTCAGGTAATCGACCTCAATCCGAGTTTTATCTTCGCGAAGGATCGTGAAGGCAAGTTCACGTTGGTCAATCAAGCACTGGCGGAGGCCTATGGGACCTCGGTCGAAAACATTCTCGGAAAGACGAATGCCGACTTCAATGTGAATGCGGGCGACGTGGATCAGTTTCGTCGCGACGATTTGCAAGTCATCGAAGCCCGCCAGGAAAAGTTCATTCCGGAAGAAAAGATCATCGACTCATCAGGCACCGTGCGATGGCTGCAGACGATCAAGCGGCCGATTGTTTCCGCCGATGGCAGCGTGAATCAGATGCTGGGAGTGGCGACGGACATCACGGCGCGCAAGAAGGTGGAAGATGCTTTACACGACAGTGAACAAATGCTGCGACAGGCGCAAAAGATGGAAAGCCTGGGCACGCTGGCAGGCGGCATCGCCCATGATTTCAACAATTTGATGACCGCAGTTACGGGATACAGCGAACTCGTGTTGCGGCGCATGCCGGCACAGGAGCCGCTGCGCGTGAAAGTACAGGAGATCAAAAGCGCGGGCGAACGTGCGGCCGGGTTGACCCGACAGTTACTCGCCTTTAGCCGCAAGCAAATCCTGAAACCGATCGTGCTGGATCTGAACACGGTCATCACCGGCATGGGCAAGATGTTGCCGCGACTCATCGGCGAAGACGTGGAGCTGCGTTTCGATTTGGCGGGAGCGCTAGGCAAGACGAAAGCCGATCCCGGCCAGATGGAGCAAGTCCTGATGAACCTGGTCGTCAATGCGCGTGACGCCATGGCCTCCGGTGGTTGCATTACGGTGAAGACCGAGAATGCAGAATTCAGCGGCACGTCGCGCAAACGTGCCATCGTGGACAGCGGCCGCTACGTGGTGCTGTCGGTAACCGACAATGGAGTAGGGATGGATGCCGAGACCCAGTCGCACATTTTCGATCCCTTCTTCACCACCAAAGAGGTTGGCAAAGGAACGGGATTGGGACTCTCGACCGTTTACGGCATCGTCAAGCAGAGCGGCGGGACTACCTGGGTTTACAGTGAGCCCGGAAAGGGAACGACGTTCAAGATTTATTTGCCGCGAACGGATGCGGTGGTAGACGACCAAGCCGCTGATGGCCAGTCTCTGGCAAAGATTCGAGGCAATGAAACCATCCTACTGGTCGAAGACGAGCCCATGGTGCGCGACCTGGCGCGAGAGTTTCTCGAGGAATATGGCTATCGCGTGCTGACCGCGGCAAATGGCCGTGAGGGTCTGCGCGTTTGTGAGGAATTCCAGGAGCCAATCGATCTAATCATTACGGATGTCATCATGCCGCAAATGAGCGGCAGAGAGTTGGCCGAGCGCGCGCGAACCTTGCGGCCTGATACCCGGGTTCTGTACATGTCGGGCTTTACCGATGACGCCGTTGTCCGTCACGGGGTGATTGCAGACGATTTTTGTTTTATCCAGAAGCCTTTTTCACCCGATTCGCTGGCCGCAAAAGCGCGAGAGATTCTGGATGGCGCGCATGGCAATGGCGTCAAGGAAATTCACATTCCGGCTAAAGATCGGGTCGATGAAGTACGGCTACGGTCCTCCTGATTGCTCGATCGCAAAGGCTGAACGTTCAGAGTCATTCACGTCCGCGGGTTGACGTATTCGTCGACCGCATTAAGATTACGGGCGATGACTTTGACGGAGGCGGCCCAGTACGAACGCGACGGTTTTCTTGTCCTGCCAGACTTCGTGACCGGCGACGCATGCGATGCATTGCGTGCGCGCGCCGAGGAATTGGTGCGTGACTTCGATCCCGCCGGACTCATTTCCATCTTTTCGACGCGCGAACAAACCCGGACCAGCGACGATTACTTTCTCGAGTCAGGTGACAAGATTCACTTCTTCTTCGAAGAGAACGCCTTCAATCCCGACGGCACACTCAAACAAGCGAAGGAACAGTCAATCAATAAGATTGGCCACGCCTTGCACGATCTCGATCCCACCTTCGATGAATTCTCGCGCACACCGGAGCTTAAGCAACTCGTGACCGACCTTGGCGTCGACAACCCGCTGATTCTCCAGTCGATGTACATCTTCAAGCAGCCGCGCATAGGTGGTGAAGTTACTTGCCATCAGGATGCGACGTTTCTTTACACTGAGCCATTGCGGTTGGTAGGTCTATGGTTTGCGCTGGAAGACGCGACGATTGAAAACGGCTGTCTCTGGGCGATTCCCGGTGGGCACAAACTCGGATTGAAATCGCGCTTCATGCGTGCGGAAGGCGGCGGAACTCGCGTTGAAATCCTCGACGACAAACCCTGGCCCGAAGAAAAAGTGCAGCCGTTGGAGGTGAAGAAGGGTACCTTGATTGTGCTGCATCCGCTGTTGCCGCACCTCAGCCGAGAGAATCGTTCACCTAAATCACGGCACGCTTATACGCTTCACGTTATCGATGCCTCGGTGGATTATCCCTCCACCAACTGGTTGCAGCGTTCTGCCGAAATGCCGGCTCGCGGATTTCCTGATTAAGCCATCTCGCCGGTTGCGATCGCCGACGTCTTCTGGTCAAAATAGCTCGTCATCTCAACGAACAACTGAGATTACTCCCGACCCTGATTTTTAAGCTCAAATAATTCAATTCATTCTATAGGTGTGTCCATGCTTCGAAGAATATTTATTTTAACTATCGTTACTCTTGTCGCATTGGTCTGTGGCAGCCTCGCGGCCGCCAAACCGGCCGATAAACCGCGGGTCATCAAACTGGATCGTTTTCGCAAAGCGCTGTGGAAAGTTCATGTCACCGTCAAAGGCAAGTCGGGCGACTTCCTTCTGGATACGGGTGGCGGCGTCACGCTGCTAACCGAAGAATTTTCGCGCGGAATTGATTGCAAGTTTTGGGGGCGAACCACGGGCTATAACATGTTCGGCAGGAAGAGTGAGGGTCCGCATTGCGACAACGTCGAGATGAAAGCGGGCGACGTCGCGCTCACGCCGGTCAGCATCGGCAAGATCGATTTCGGCGATCAATTTCCGGGCGATAAAGCGCCGGATGGCTTGCTGGCGCTCGACGCCTTCGACGGCAAGGTAATTACCCTTGATCAAAAGGCCGGCACGTTGACGATTGAGACATCAAAGAGCGCGGCGGGCCGGATCAAGGTCGCGAAGGAGCTGCCGGTGCGCTTGGTCCGTGATTGCTCGGCGCGGTGTCTTAATGCATTCATCGGCGTGCCGACTGCTGAGGGGATGACCTGGCTCATTCTGGATTCCGGCGCCGGCGGGGTATCGCTGATTTCGAAAGACCACGCGAAAATCTTCGGATTGGATCCGAACCGTAAGGAGCAACAGCTCAAATTCGCAGCTGCACCAGATATTCCCATCGACAGCCCGGTTATGTTGGCGGACATGATCATGGACGGCAATCTCGGCCAACCGTTTATGAGTCAATATGTGATTACCTTCGATTTGGCGCGGGGCCGGATGTGGCTGGCGCGAGTTTAGCCGTGCGCCCGTAATCGATTTTCGAGAATTCAAACATCGCGGTCTTCGCCTCCTGGAGACCATCGGCGAGGTTTGTCAACACATGACCGCCTAAGCATGCACAAAACTAGCTTGCGAATTCCCGAACCCGCCTGGGTCTGACTTCGAATCACCCCCAATTATGACAGCCGGTTGCAGGCAGCCGCGGGGACGCGCTGCTAAGGCGATTTGTAATTCAAGAGAGACGATAGCGCTTCGGGCGCAAGAGAAAATGTGAATCATTCCTTATCGGTGTTGAAAGCTTTCTTACTGACCGCAGTGCTCGTGTCAGCCTGGTCGTGCGGCTCACAGCCTCCCGGCGAAAAGGCCGCGAACGTGTTGCCGAAGAATGGAAATGCCAATGGAGCGTCTCCGGTCGGTGTGCGCGTGGTTGGCAGAATTTCCGCCGGGCGAATACAAGGTTTATAGGGGCCAGATCTATACCTGCAGAACTGAGAAAGCTGAAGTACTTGCGGTTACCGACCTCGCTACTCAACCGTCACCGACTTCGCCAAATTTCGCGGCTGGTCTACGTCGCATCCGCGTCGCACGGCAATGTGATAGGCGAGCAGTTGCAGCGGGATGATCGAGAGAATTGGCGAAAGCAAATCGCTCGAGGCAGGAATCTCGATGATGTGATCGGAAACCACTGAAGACATTGAATCGCCTTCAGTCAAAACCGACAGCACGATGCCTTCGCGCGCTTTGACTTCCACGATGTTGGAATGGGTTTTCTCGTAGCGCAGCTCAGAAGCGCGATTGCCCTGTTCGCGGGTGTTGATGAACATTACCGGCAGGCGTTCGTCAATCAAAGCATTCGGCCCATGTTTCATCTCGCCGGCGGGATAGCCTTCCGCGTGAATGTATGAGAGCTCTTTCAACTTCAGAGCCCCTTCGAGGGCAATCGGGAAATTGATGCCGCGGCCGAGGTACAGGAAATCAGTCGAGCGAAAGAATTCCTTAGACAGATCTTCGATAGCATCGGCGTCGTTCAGCAGGTGCTCCATCTTAACCGGCAACTCAGCGAGTTGATGCGCATGATGTTTGCTCTCTTCAGCCGTGAGCGTGCCGCGCAACTGGCCGAGGTATAAGCCGAACAAGTACAACGCAATCATCTGGGCGGTGAAAGCTTTAGTCGACGCCACGCCGATCTCCGGACCCGCGTGCGTCAGGATCGTGCCGTCGGCTTCGCGCGTAATCATCGACCCCTGCACGTTGCAGATTGAAAGCACGTCGCCGTCTCGTTCCTTCACCTCACGCAGCGCCGCGATCGTGTCGGCCGTTTCGCCGGACTGTGAAATGACGATCAGCAGCGTGTCCTTGTCGATGACCGGATTGCGATAGCGGAATTCAGAAGCGTAATCGACATCAACGTTTACACGCGCAAGCTGTTCAATCATGTACTTGCCGGCGGTCGCCGCGTGCCATGAGGTGCCGCAGGCAGCAATCTTAATGGCCTTGTAGCGTAGGAAGTCGTTTTCCGTGAGGTTCTTCATGTCGTCGAGAAAGACCCGGCCGCTATCAAGTGAGATGCGGCCCTCGACGGTTTCACGAACCGCGCGCGGCTGCTCGTAAATTTCTTTGAGCATGAAGTGCTTGAAGCCGCCTTTTTCAGCCTGAATCGGATCCCAGGTGATGCGCTGACGGTGCGGCATTAACGGATTGCCGGTGAAATCCGTCACGCGCACGCCGCCCTTCGTCATGATCGAGATTTCGCCGTCCCCGAGAAAGAAGACATCGCGGGTGTGCTCCAGGATTGCGGGCACATCGGACGCGACAAAGAATTCGCCATCGCCGATGCCGATGACCACCGGCGGACCCAAACGCGCCGAGATGATCGTGTCGGGCTCGTCTGCGTAGATGATCGACAAGGCAAAAATCCCGCGCAGTTGGTGCACCGTATTGCGCACGGCCACTTCGAACGAGTTGCCCTGCTTCAGATGCTCTTCGACGAGATGTGCAACTACTTCAGTGTCGGTCTCAGTAAGGAATTGATGATCTTTGTCGCGGAGTTCGCTTTTGAGGGTCAGGTAGTTTTCGATGATGCCGTTATGCACGACTACGACGCGGCTGGTGCAATCGCGATGCGGGTGGGCGTTTTCCTCGGTAGGACGGCCGTGCGTGGCCCAGCGCGTGTGTCCGACGCCGTAAGTGCCATCGAGCGGCTTCTGGCGCAAGACGTCTTCAAGATTGCGCAGCTTGCCCTCAGCTCGCTGAATCTTCAGATCGTGATTTTCATCGACGACCGCGATGCCGGCTGAGTCATAGCCGCGATACTCGAGCTTGCGCAGCCCATCGATAATCAACGGGACGACTTGTTTGTTTCCGACGTATCCAACTATTCCGCACATGTTAGTAAGCAGCGAGCAGTAAGCAGTGAGCAGTGAGCAGTATGATTCATTCTGTTATTCAGTTAGTTTCTTTTTAACTTTAGCAGGTACTCCCGCGACCAGCGTGTCCGGCGGTACGTTTTCAATGACGACCGCTCCGGCGGCAGTCACCGCACCTTTGCCTACTGTAACGGGCGCCACCAGCATCGTATTAGAACCGATTTTGACATGGTCTTCGATAATCGTCGGGTACTTATTTTTACCGTCATAATTACAGGTGATCGTGCCGGCGCCGATGTTGGTTTTGTCGCCGATAGTAGCATCGCCAAGATATGTGAGATGCATCGACTTGGTGCCGCGGCCGATGGTCGACTTTTTCACTTCGACAAAGTTACCGATCACCGCGTGCTCATTCATGCGCGCGCCCATCCGCAAATGCGCAAAGGGACCAACCGAACAATCATCGGCGATGTCAGAATCGACAATCAGGCAGTGGTCTTTCACGGTCACGCGGTTGCCCAGACGGGAATTGACGATGCGCGAACCTTGTTGCAATTCGCAGCCCTCGCCAATTACTGACGGGCCCTCAACGTGGACGTTTGGATGAATGACGCAGTCGCTGCCGATTCGCGCGTCGCCACTGACATAACTGCTGGACGGATCGATGAAGGTCACGCCGGCTTCCATCATCAGACTGCGCACCGTTCGCCGCCGAATCAGATTCTCGAATTCCGCCAGCTCAGCGCGCGTATTGATGCCCGAGACTTCGCGCACGTCGTTATGCGTCAACAGCGCCACCCTCTCGTCCTGGCTCTTCAGAATCGCCGGAACATCCGTGAGATAGTATTCACCCTGGTTATTGCTGGGACGAACCTGTGCGAGCGCCGCGAACAATTTGCGGCCGTCAAAGCAATAAATCCCCGAGTTGACTTCGCGAAGTTGACGCTCCTCTTCGCTGGCATCCTTCTGCTCGACTATTTTCTGAAAGCCGTTGGTGTCATCTCGGACGATCCGCCCATAGCCCGTAGGATTCTCCATCCTCAAAGTGAGAATTGTGCAGGCAGCATTCTGTTCAGCATGAGCCGCCAGCAGACTCTTCAAGGTGTCAGTCTTAATTAGCGGAACGTCGCCGGATAAAATCAATACTGTCGAACCGGCGGCGGCAAGTTCCTTACTGGCGGCCGCGACCGCGTCTCCGGTCCCACGTTGCTCGACTTGCCGAACAAAGCCAACCTTTCCTTCGCCCATGGCCTTTTCAACGGCTGCTTGAACTTGTTCGGCCTGGTGGCCGACGACAACGAAAATTCTGCGCGGATTCAACTTGGCCGCCGTCAAGCAGACGTGAGCAATCAGCGGCTTCCCATCCAGCCTGTGCAGGACCTTGGCGAGGTTTGATTTCATGCGCGTGCCTAAGCCGGCCGCGAGAATCAAAACATCAACAGGGCTGTTTGGGCTATTAGTTGAGGGCGATGACATTCGAATCCAGTTTGTCCGTCATCTCGGCGGCGGCAAATTTATGCGCACGGTACCGAGCCGAACAATCGATTACTGCGCGAGCGAGGCGTTCAGAGTTGTGACGAACCATTTCTCCTTCGTCCAGGAGGTCTGCTCGGACGACCTCGATGCCAGTATCGCACGCTTCTGCATCGGCACCTCTCTCAAGCAACACCTGCACTGCGCCATCAGCCGCGTAGACCTGGGCTTGCTCGGAGCTAATCGTACGGTCGTTAACAATGGTGTAGTCGAAGTGAATCTGCGGAGCATAACTGCGCACGGTGGCTAAGTGCTCGCGAAATCCATAGCCGTCGGTCTCGCCCGGCTGAGTCATTAAATTGGCGATAAAAACTTTCGTCGCCGTGGACTCGGAAATCGCCTCCGGGACACCCGATACCAGAAGATTGGGAATTATGCTGGTATATAAAGATCCCGGACCTATGGTTATGACATCAGCGTTGCGAATCGCCATTAACGCTTCCGGCAACGGATCGCAACGGTCAGGTACTAAACGCAAGCGGCGGATTTGAGACCTCGCTGCGGTAATCTGAGTCTCACCGTGAACTTCGCGTCCATCTTCCAGTTCCGCGACCAGGCGCACATCGCTGACCGTTGCCGGAAAAATGTGGCCCTTACTTGCCAGAACCTCGGATGATAATCGGACTGCCTCAGCAAAGTCGCCGGTAACATCCGTCAACGCCGCCAGAAAGAGATTTCCAAAACTATGCCCACCCAAATCGCCCGAGCCGCGAAATCGGTAGCGGAATAACCGCGCCAGCAAGGTCGAATCTTCCGAGAGCGCAATCATGCAATTGCGAATGTCACCCGGCGGCAGCATCTGCAATTCGTCGCGAAGCCGGCCAGAGCTGCCACCATCATCGCTGACGGTCACGATTGCCGATAGCGAATCGATCCAGGCCTCGTCTACCTGGGGACCGACGAAGCGTTTGAGGCCGGCGAGCAAGGTCGATAGGCCCGTACCTCCACCAATCGAGACTACCTTGAGGTTACCATTGGTGTTATGCAAGTGATTTGACTCCGGAGATAGGCAGCGGTGCTAAGAAGAGGATAATACTTGAAACGGCAAGAGTTTGGAATATAGGTGCGGCCTGTTTGCGCAGCTACTCACGACTGGCGAAAACCAGTTGCTCGAAATCAGGGTCGCTGCGAAGAGGATTAAGGTCTTGATCCCGTTGCGCACGGATTCGCAGACTTGGTTGAAGATCCAAGGCTCGCTCGAGTGACTTCAGCGCCGTATCAATGGCTCCCAGCCGCGCGCGGGTTGCGGCCAATCCGTAATGAATGTGGGCCGCTTCTGGTTCGCGCCGTAAGGCCCGCTCGAACAACTCCTGGGCCGCCACGTAGTCACCACGGTTCAATTCGATTACGCCGCGATCGTACAGCGAGTCTGCATCCTTCGGTAGAGCAAGTTCGGAACGCAGACGCCCTTCGGCGACGGCCAGATAAGTACGCGCCCGGGCGGTAACCTCGGAGACGGAGGGATATTTTTCAACCAATGAACGAAATCGGTTGCGGGCCTCAGCAAAATGGCCACGCGAAAACTCTCGATGCGCCGCTTCAAAGGCCTTCAATGCGGCCGCTTCGTCGCGCGTCGGTTGAGGAGGCGGTGGCGGTGGCGCGACCGGTCGGCTAATTACGGCCGTTGCTCTGGGCGGGACTCGCCTCGAGGTTGCGACCTTAGTTCGCTTCGGAACCGGAGCCTTTTTCGCGCTGACTTTGGACCCACGCTTGGCTGCTTTCGCCGCGGGCGGTGCCGCCGGGCGCTGCTTTGTCTTGACCGGTTTCGCGGTCTTGACGTGGGTCGCCTTATGCGCGCGGGCCTTTCCGGCAGGCGACCGCTTCGTCGCCGGTTTTAGCCGGGTTGACTTGGCTTTTGCCGCGGACTTAACCGACCGCCGCGCAGACGACCGAGAGGAAAGTTTTTTTACGTTTTTGGCTACTGGAGTTCTCATGCGCAATTGCCTCGCTATTGCGACCGCCACTTAATAAATCCGCCAAAAAACAAGCGGGAAATCCTAACACATGTTCGCCCCTAAATCAACGAAAGATTAGGGTTTGCAGCTCCGTTGGACCATAATGGCCAACCATTCTAAACATGGCTGGCAGTAGAAAAACACTTGATGCGACGCAAAGGCGCGTGTTAATGTGACTCGTGAGCTTTTGGCGCCCGTTTCGCGCCAGTCCGAAGTTCATGACTTGCCCGTCAGGAAATTCAACGGTCAACGTTGTCCCAGCCTCCACGTAAGACCTCGGGGTCTACCCAAACATGGCTAATAGTTCAATAGTACTGCGCGAATCGCGCTATCACCACATCAAGGCGATGTTGGCCAGGCTGCGTCTGGATTCCTCGGCGCGGCTGGTGGTGCTGGTCGACAAGGACGGGCAACAAATTGCCGTTCACGGGGAGCTGGGCGATCTTGATACCACCAGTCTCGCCTCGCTGGCGGCCGGCAATGTAGCCGCAACTGGTGGCATGGCTAAGCTTATCGGTGAGAACGAGTTTCCCACGTTGTCACACGAGGGCGAGAAGGAAAGCATTCACATCAGCGTGATCGGTCGAGTCCTGCTGCTGGTCGTTTTCGATGATCGGTCAAGTCTGGGGCTGGTCAAGCTGAGATCCAAGCAAATTTCGCACGAATTGGCGAAGACGTTCACAGAGATTGAAGAAGAGTCCGCGTCCGCCGGGGCCGGCGGCCTTCCGTTCACCGGGATCACCGATGAAGAAATTGACAGCCTTTTTTCTCCCGCCTAGACAGCCTTCGACGTTATGACGTTTATCAATTACGCATCGCGAGAAATCAATTGCAAGATTGTCTATTACGGGCCAGGTCTCTGCGGTAAGACGACGAACCTGCAATTTATCTATGATTCGACCGCTCCGCAGGCCAAGGGCAAACTCATAAGTTTGGCTACCGAGGCTGACCGCACCCTGTTTTTCGACTTTATGCCGCTCGAACTGGGGACAGTACGGGGCTTCAAGACGCGGTTTCACCTCTATACGGTTCCAGGTCAGGTATTCTATGAGGCCTCACGAAAGCTCATCCTGAAGGGCGTCGACGGCGTCGTATTTGTCGCGGACTCGCAGGAAGAGCGCATGGACGCGAACATCGAGTCCTTATACAACCTCGAAGAAAACCTGCGGACTTACGGATATGAATTGATGAAGCTGCCCTACGTGCTTCAATTGAACAAGCGCGATTTGCCGAATGTGATTGCTAGCCCGGATTTGACCGCGGAGTTGCAACGCAAGGGCGAGCCGGTAATAGAAGCCGTGGCTTCGACGGGTGAAGGCGTCTTCGATACTCTTAAAGCGGTGGCCAAACAGGTACTAACGGAATTGAGGAAATCCTGATTTTACAGGGATTTAATCATCAGCAAGCCGTCGCCGCCATTCGAATAGTATCGCGGTAGCCGTTGCGTCACTGCGTAGCCGAGACTGGTATAGAGCTTTTGCGCCGAAACGTTGTTCGAGCGAACTTCCAACCGAACGATCCTTACATCCCGTCGCTGAAATCCTGCTTCGATCGTTTCCATTAGACAACTGGCGAGTTTTCGCCGCCGATGTTCCGGCGCGATTCCGATGGTTGTGATATGGCCAGTGTGATCCGGCTCCAGCAGACCGATCACGAAACCGGCCATCACTCCGTTCTGCATCACCACGCGGTAAGCGACTGATTCAGGAGCCGTCAGCAGGTATTCGAAGGTGTCGCGGCTATAGGCTTCGCCGTCGACGAAGCAGCGCTGATCCAGCCGCCAACATTCGTCGATCTGGGAAATTGTCAGTGGCCGCACGTCGTACCGCACATTAACTGGTGGCACAAGTGCGATATTCGCGTGCGAATCGGCAGGCTCCGGTTCCCGGTTACCAAGCCACCATCGCGGGCGAAATTTCTTAAGTACGGCCATATTCAAATCCCGAACCGAAAGGGCTGCGATTATATCGCGTTCCATTAGTCAGTTTACAAGTCGATTTTCATAAAACCAACATGCAGTCGCCGTAGCTGTAAAAACGGTAACTCTCGTTCACCGCATGACGATAAGCTGCCAACACCAATTCCCGGCCGGCGAATGCTGACACAAGCATGAGCAGAGACGACTTCGGCAGATGGAAGTTTGTCAGCAGCGCATCGACAATTCGAAAGTTGTACCCGGGAATAATCGTAAGCGACGCGACGCCGGATTGCGCCGCGAGTTCGCCGGCAGATGAGGCGGCAGATTCCAGCGCCCGCGCCGTAGTCGTGCCGACGGCGATAACTCGATGGCCGTTTGTCCGGGCCTGGTTGATAGTGTTGGCGGCTGTCTCGCTGACTGAGAACCGCTCATCGGCGACCTTGTGTTTGCTGACGTCAGCAACCCTGACGGGCTCAAACGTGCCGTAGCCGACGTGGAGGGTGACTTCCGCGACATATACGCCGCACGCTTTTAGGGCTTCCAGGACCTTTGGAGTGAAGTGCAATCCGGCGGTGGGAGCGGCAATCGCCCCACGCTCGCTAGCGTAGACCGTTTGATAGCGATGTCTATCGTCTTCGAAAGCGCCGGCGCGATTAATGTAAGGCGGCAGAGGAGGTTCGCCGATCTGATCAATCAAGTCGTCCACGTTCTCGGCAGTTTCGAACCTGATCAAGCGCATGCCGCTGTTCAATTCTTCAGTGACCTGCGCGTTCAGCAAGCCATCGGCAAACTCGATCTTGTCGCCCGCGCGCAGCCGGCGCGCAGGTCGGGCGAGCGCCTCCCATGAATTACGTTCGACTTCACGCGCCAGCAGCAATTCGACCGCGCCGCCAAAGGGCACCCGTTTGCCGCGTAAACGCGCCGGAAACACCCTCGTGTTGTTGATGACGAGGACGTCTCCTGCGGTCAGTTGAGTTGGCAGATCTTTGAAGGATGAATCTTGCCAGCTCTGGCTGGCCCTTTTGACGATGAGCATCCGCGCCGCATCCCGTTCGGTTAACGGTTGCTGCGCGATCAAGTTGTCGGGAAGCTCGAAATCAAAAGCTGAAATATCCACGAGACAATTGGTCGGGGCAGTTTCAATTAGGAATAAGAGGCTGAGGGGACATTCAAACCGGCAGCAGGAATCGGATGCTCCATCTGCTCACGATGAAAGACACCGGTTAGCTGCGCGCCGAATAGCAAAACCAGACTCGAAACATATCCCCAGGTGAGGACGGCGACCACGGCGCCTACCGAGCCGTAAACCTGTTCGTAATTAAAGTAGTTCAAGCTCCAGGCGAACACATATTTCGCGGCTTCCCACAAAAGGCTGCCGATCAGTGCTCCGGGAACACAATCGCGCACCGCCACATATGCATTTGGCATGAAGCGATAAACCATGAGGAAGAGCATGAAGGTGACTAACAGACTCACGGCAGCGAATACGATTTGCCAGAATAAGCTGCCGACGGTCGATAGCAGCCGGTAATGCTCGAGCTGTCGCGGTGACATCCGGTTGGCGACTTCCTGCAGATAGACAAGCACAGAAGTTCCCAGCACAGAGGCGAGCAATAACAATCCCACCAGTCCAATCATCGCGAGGGTCAGCAACCGACCATGCAGAAAAGTTCTATGGGTCGTGCCCCAGACGCGGTTGAGCGCGCGTTCCACCACGGCGAAGACCCATGAACCAGCCCACAGAACGATGACGCCGCAGGTGACGATTATCCCGGTGCTGACATTCGCCAGCGACCGCAGCGTCTCCTTCAAGAATTGTGTCGAGCCGGGATAGACCTGAACGATGTGCTGAATCATCTCATTGCCGGCCGTGATTCGGTTGCTTAGTGCCAGCAGCAGCAGCAGGGCAGGGAACAGTGTCATGAGCCCGAAATAGCTCATCGCGGCGGCTGAGGTAAACAGATCGTTCTCGTGAAACTGATGGAGCGCGTGCGAAATCATTCGCGTCCACGGCGAACGATTCTTAACTCCAAAGGAATGACGAGAAATGCGTTTCGGCATTTGATGTAACGCAAGTTTTTAATTTGCGAGCGCCAGCCACCAGCTTGCGCTACTGATCAAACAATCCCGGCGCCCGCGCGCCTTCTCCCATCGCAAAATGCTGATAGGCGAGTTGGGTCGCCATGCGCCCACGCGGCGTCCGATTCAAAAAACCAATCTGGATCAAGTAGGGCTCGATAATCTCTTCAATCGAATCCTTCTCTTCATGAATCGCAGCTGACAGCGTGCCGACGCCCACCGGGCCCCCTTCAAATTTCTCGATAATCGTCAGCAGAAGCTTGCGGTCCATTTCATCGAGCCCATAGGTGTCTACTTCCATGCGATTCAGCGCGTCGTTGGCCACTTCGTGCGTTATGCGCCCGTCATAATCGACATCCGCGTAGTCACGGACTCGTCGCAGTAGACGATTGACGATGCGCGGAGTGCCGCGCGAGCGCCGGGCAATTTCATGCGCCCCGCCATCATCAATCTCGACTTTGAGAATGCTGGCGGAACGTTTGCAGATGGTTTCCAAATCTTGGTGCGGATAAAAATCCAAATGAAAATTAATTCCAAACCGGCCTCGCAGCGGCGCGCTGATTAATCCGGCGCGGGTCGTGGCTCCGACCAGCGTGAACTTTGGCACATCCAGCTTGATGGAACGCGCGCCTGGGCCCTGACCGATAACAAAGTCGAACGAGAAATCTTCCATCGCCGGATAAAGTTTTTCTTCGATTACCGGCATCAAGCGGTGGATCTCGTCGATGAAAAGCACGTCACCTTCCTGCAGGGTCGTCAGCAGGGCCGCGATGTCTCCGGTCTTTTCGATTGCCGGACCCGAGGTTGATTTCAATTGCGCGCCCATTTCGTTGGCGACGATGTGCGCCAACGTTGTCTTACCTAACCCCGGCGGTCCCGTTAACAGAACATGGTCGAGCGCCTCGCGTCGTTTGCGCGCGGCGGCGATGTAGACACGCAGATTCTCTTTCGCCTTGGTCTGGCCGATGTATTCACCCAGCCGGGTGGGTCGCAGTGAGAGATCGAACTGGCGATCTTCGTCGTTCGGCGTAGCGCTTAGGGCTTCAGTTGCTCGCGTGCTCATTTGGTCAACGATTAATGGTGAATATTTCCTGCGTCGATCCTGCTTCGCCCACCGACAGCCTTAATTTATCAAGTTGATCGGAAGGCGCCACGTCAAATTTAAGTAGCTCATCAGTAAGCATTATCTCCTGTTGCGGCGAAATCCGCCCGTTGCCGCTCATGTTCCCGGAGTTAAGCGTCTTTTGTTTCTCGCCCGCCTGCTTGAACCATGCCGTTACCGTCACTGGCGTAATTGAGAAGGCTTTGTCACTGTCGTTGCGCAGGCTAACGGTCGGCATTGTGGATTTCCCGGGATTCATATAAAAGGCCTGAACTGAAAGACTCTTGCCTTTGATCCAGGTGTTCATCGAGCCACTAACCCCGCTGCTCTGCGCCGTGCAGCCCGCCAACAGGCTGATTGAGAATATCAGAAGCGATATCGTTTTCATCGTCACCTCCGCTGCTAGACGCGGGCCAATCGCCGCAGACTTCGTCGCAGGATCAACTCAACTGACAATTCGCCGCCTTCATCCGCGGCAGTCTTGACCGCTTTTTCTGCGGCCGCTTTTTGATATCCGAGATTTACCAGCGCTGAGATCGCATCGTCGCGCATGGCGTCAGGCGATGATGGCGATCCGCCCGCAGCGGCCTGGGCCGCGAACTCTTCTTCCAGCGCCGGCGACGATAGCGCTGCGATCTTATCTCGAAGGTCAACGACTAAACGCTCGGCAGTTTTTCGACCGACACCGGGAATCGCAACCAGTCGCACCAGGTTGTTGGTGCGAATCGAAGCGATCATCTCATCAGCGTTCATGCCGGAAAGCAGCTTGATTGCCAGACTGGGACCCACTCCGTTCACTGAAATCAATTGCAGAAACAGTTCGCGTTCGCGTGCCGTCTTAAAGCCGTAGAGTTGCAGCGCATCCTCTCGCACGTGTGTATAGATACGAAGCTGCACCTGCGATCCATTCTCACCAAGCTCGTAAAAGGTCGAAAGCGGAATCACAACTTCATAGCCAACACCGCCGACATCGACAATGGCCGACGTCGGTTGCTTTGCCAACAACGTTCCTGAAAGATGAGCAATCAACGCGGCGGATTATCGCGTAAATATGTTTTCAACCGCAAACGTGTCACTTTCAGGTTCGTTAACTCGGCGTTATACTTTCCTCGCTCGCCATGAAGAGACAAAAAATCTCGGAACTCACGACCAATCGCCTGAGCGTCTATCTGCGCTGCTTGAATGAGCTCGCCTTGGCGGGGATCAAAACGGTTTCGTCGCAGGAATTGGCGGAACAATTCAATCTGAATTCGGCGCAAATCAGAAAGGACCTGGGCTATTTCGGCGAGTTCGGCGTGCGCGGCACGGGCTATTACATCGAAGATCTGCGCGCGCACCTGATAAAGATACTTGGGCTGGATAAACCGCATCGCGTCGGAATTGTAGGCGCCGGACGGTTGGGCCGCGCCCTGGCAAATTACAACGGGCTTGAGAAATCGAGCTTCACCGTGGTGGCCTTGTTCGATAATGACACTTCGAAAATCGGTGAGCGGACGCGAAGCGGCGTCGAGATTTTCGATGTGAACAGGATCGCAAAGGTGGTGCGCGACGAATTGATCGATGTGGCGGTGATAGCGGTGCCCGCGCGCGTCGCGCAGCGAGTGCTGAATCAAATTATGGCTGCCGGCGTCAAAGCGGTTCTGAATTTCGCGCCGGCGCCGTTGAAGGCGCGTTTGGGAGTCAAGGTGAAGACCGTTGACCTGACTACCTCGCTCGAATCGCTTTCTTATTTTCTCGCACAGCCGCCGAAGCCGAGCATTCAGAATTCCACCAAGGCGAAATCGAACCGGGTCGCCGAGATCCAAATTGAAGAACGCCACAGCTAAGAAGAATCGATGGACGAACAAACCGCCCGCCGCGATCTCATCAGCATCTGCCATTTAATGTATGAGCGCAGCTATGTCGTTTCGTCCGACGGCAACGTGAGTGTGCAGCTTGATGACGGGCGCGTGATGGCCACGCCGACGATGACCTGCAAAGGTCGCATGACCGAAGACCTGCTGGCGATTACCGATCTCGAAGGCCGTCAGCTTAACGATCGCCGCGCGTCGAGCGAACTGGCGATGCATCTCTTGATTTATCGCGAGCGGCCTGATGTGCGGGCCGTCTGTCACGCGCATCCGCCGCACGGCACCGCGTTCGCCGTCGCGGGTTTGCCGATTGATCAGCCGATACTTTCGGAAGTTATTCTGACGTTGGGATGCGTGCCGCTGGCGGAATACGGCACGCCGTCGACTGACGAGTTGAGCGACGCGATGCGTCCGCTGGTGAAGCATCACAATGCGCTCTTGATGGCCAATCATGGCGCGGTGGCTTACGGATCTGATCTTTGGCAGGCGTGGGATCGGCTGGAGACGCTCGAGCACACCGCCAAGATTGCGATTCTTTCGCGCGTCCTCGGGGGCTCGCGCAATCTTTCGCCAGATGCGATCGAGAAACTAATCGACGTACGTGAACGCGCCGGATATCTCAGTCAGGACGCACGCTGCCAGGCTTGCGGTTATTTGCACGAGACTAACCTCTCGTGTCCGACGGGCGACCGGCCGCCGGCGAAATCGTACTCATCGTCAGCGAATGGAGCTGGAAAGGTTTCGTTGACGCGTGAAGAATTGGTCGAATTATTAAGCCAGGCTGCGCGACTGAGCGATTCGTGAATGGTCAATCGCAAATCGTAATTGGCAGCGACCGTGCTATCCTAGGCCACGATTTCGATTCACGATTTACTAATCAACTTCTCACAGGAGAAACTGAATGCAAGAAGCACTTGGAATGGTTGAGACCAAAGGTTTGGTCGCGATGATCGAAGCAGCCGACGCGATGGTCAAGGCTGCCAACGTCACCCTGGTGGGTTACGAGAAGATCGGCGCTGGATTTGTTACGGCCATCGTGCGCGGCGACGTGGCGGCGGTGAAGGCGGCAACTGATGCGGGCGCCGCGGCGGCGAGACGCGTCGGCGAATTAGTCAGCGTGCACGTGATTCCGCGTCCGCATGGCAGCGTCGATGAGGCCATGCCCGTGACCGCACAAGCGCACGCATGATCATCGCGCGAATTATCGGCACAGTCGTTTCGACGCAAAAAGACCCGCGACTGGAAGGAAAAAAGCTGCTGATCGTTCGGCCCATCAACGTCGATGGTTCCGACACAAGCGGCTATGTCGTGGCGGTCGATACCGTCGGCGCCGGATTTCATGAACGCGTTCTGGTGGTGGCTGGATCCAGCGCCCGGCTGGCGCAGAACATGAAAGACGCGCCCGTGGACGCGGCTGTGGTCGGCGTGATCGATACCGTAGACATCATGGCTCCGGAAAAAGTCTGAAGTCTCGAGTCTCAGAGTCTGGAGTCGAACATGATTGAAGCTTCAGCGTCAGACCCCAGACTTCAGACTCCAGACTGATTTCGTTATGCAACTCGCGCGCGTCATAGGAACAGTCGTCGCCACGGTGAAGAACGATTCACTTCATCAGCGCAAACTGCTCGTCGTCCAATCCCTCAATAAGAATCTGGAGCCGCAGGGTAAGCCGCTGGTCGCGGTCGATGCCGCGGGCGCCGGCGTCGGTGAATTAGTTTTTTGGTGCCGGGGAAAGGAAGCCAGCTTTCCTTTCAAACGTGAAAATACGCCGACGGACTGCACGATCGTCGGAATTGTAGATTCTGAAAGCCATGTCTGTTGTCAGTAGTCAGTTGCCAAACCGAACAACTGACCACCGACAACTGACAACTGACATTTTCAAAGAAATGCTTCTCGCCAAGGTCCTCGGCAACGTCGTCGCCACACAAAAAAATCATCGCTATGAAAATGCGCGGGTGATGTTGTGTGAGACTATTAATCCTGAAGGCGAGGCCACCGGCCACACGGTCTTAGCGCTCGACTCGGTCGATTCCGGTGTTGGCGATACGGTGTTGATTGTGCAAGAAGGCTGGAGCGCTTCGACCGCAGCCACGGGAGAGGCCGGAGCGGCAATCGATTCAGCCATCGTGGGAGTCGTCGATCGCATCGATCTCCTGGAGCCTCCAAAAGTTAATGAGATTTAGAGTCGGCCCTTGTGCCGACACGCCGCCGCACAAGTGCGGCGTCTAAACGAGGACGGAAAGAGCATCGTGAGCAGCAACCAGGATCCAGCGCGGGAAATTGCCGAGCGTGTCGCTCGCAAACTCGTCGGCAAATCCTCAGCTTACCAACCGATATCACTGGTCGGGAATGCCGAGCCTGCTCCCGATAGGCCTCGGGCTCGCATTATTAATCTTATTTCGTCGTCGGCGCCGACACGAACACAGCCATCGATTGCTTCGCCGCCAAACACCCGAGTGTCTGAGCCGGCGCCCACGGTTATTCCTCAAGTGGCGCAATCGCCCTGGCTCGCTCCATTTGCGCGGGCGACGACCCAAGCCCACGGGCAGCCGGCCGACCATCCCAGCCAGGAAAGGTTCGGTGTCGAAGAAGCCGCGGTCTCCGAGCTGGTTGAATTCTTCGAGAACGAAAAGCAGTGCGCGGTCGATCCCAGCGGCCAGCCCTGCGACCACTGCGCGATGTGCAGCTCGCGGGGATTTTGAGCGGCGCTCCACGCAGCGCTCCACTCTGGGCCACCCGAAAGGCGAACGCTCAGAACCCACCTCCCAAAAAAATCCATAAAAACTATTGACAGCCCCTTGATCCAAGCGTAGTATTCGCCGGTGGAGCGAAAGGGAGTGCAGTGGAGCAAGCGACACGAACGAGGCTCAAGGCAACGGCAAGTCGCAGGATCGTCTCCACTCGTCTCCGGAATCAAACCCAGTGCTTCGAGGAAATTACACGGCACGAATCGATTCCAAGGGCCGGCTCAAGGTGCCGGGCCTTTTCCGGCGTTACGTTGAAGAGAAGTACGGCTCGAGTCTTTATCTGACGAGTCTCACGGGTGAATGCGTGCGCATCTACCCGATGCCCGAATGGGAAGCCATCGAACAGAGATTGTCTCTCTTGCCCTCGATGGACCCGGCGCGGCGCAAGTTCCTTGACAGGACGAACTACTACGGTCAGCAGTCGACGATGGACGCGCAGGGACGCGTGCTCATTCATCCGCTGCTGCGAAAGAGCGCGCAGGTCGTGGGCGACGTGGCGGTGCTCGGATACTTGAGTTACCTGGAAGTTTGGGAGCTGGATCGATTCCAGCAGCGCATGCTCTCGGATCCTTATACCGAGGAAGACGAAGCGGCGATTGCCCGGCTTGGGATTTAAGGATGGTGAATAGCGATAGGTGATAGGTATTAGGAACAGAATTGCTTTTGACTTATCACCCATTACTTTTCACCTATCACCAATTCACAGTTCTTTGAACGAGATCGCGGGGCGGTGTTGATGGCGAAGCCTTTGGGGGGCAGGGGCGCGCTGGCGCATCGCCCCGTGCTACTTCGAGAGACGATCGAGTTGCTCGCGGCAGGGCGCGGCGGATTGTTTGTCGATTGCACGGTAGGCCTGGGCGGGCATAGCGAAGCAATTTTGCAAGCATCATCCGACGCGCAAGTGTTGGGAATCGATCGCGACGAAGAAGCTCTCGAGTTGGCAAGACAGCGATTGGCGCTTTACGGCTCGCGCTTTTCGGCTGTGCATGCTGACTTTCGTGAACTTACGCGGGTCCTCGCGACAGCGAAAGTCAGGCAAGTGCGCGGTGTCCTTGCCGATCTCGGTGTTTCGTCGTTGCAGTTGGATTCGCCGGTGCGGGGATTCAGTTTCCGGCACGAAGCGCCGCTCGACATGCGCATGGACATGTCGCGTGGCGAAACCGCGGCAGAGCTGCTCGGTCGTCTTTCTGAAGTAGAAATTGCAAACCTGATTTTTGAATACGGTGAAGAGAGGGGTTCACGGCGGATCGCCCGCGCGGTAGTTCAGCGACGCGATCGTGGTGAGCCGGTAGCGACGACGACGGACCTCGCAAACCTCGTCGAGCGCGCAGTTGGTAAGGGCAATAAACGGAGGATCCACCCCGCCACTCGCACGTTTCAAGCGTTGCGGATCGCGGTCAACCGAGAACTTGAAAACCTCGATCGTTTCCTGTTCGATGCGGTTGACCACTTAGAGCAAGCAGGGCACCTGGTAGTAATCAGTTTCCATTCGCTTGAAGACAGAATTATCAAGCGGACGCTGTTGAGGCTTTCCGGTAAATGCCAGTGTCCGCCGCGCCTGCCGAAATGCATTTGCGGCGCGACGAAGCAGGTCGAGATTTTGACTCGCCGGGCCATTGTTCCGGGCGAATTGGAGATCGAGGAGAACCCGAGGAGCCGCAGCGCGAAACTGAGGGGCGCAATCAAGATTTGAGTGGCACAGACTTCAGTCTGTGATGAATCGAGTGACTACACAGACTGAAGTCTGTGCCACCTTTCCAAAGAGATGCGAAGAGTTCCTTCAAGACATCGCAATCGGCCGGTCGTGGTCAAGGAAAAGGATCGCGATGCGGTAAAACGTTTGTCGTCCTTGCTGACGGCCGCGGCGATTTTGGCAGTAGGTTTTCTGTACGCGGGACATCAGCATTTTGCCGCGCTGCGCCTCGGATACGAAACTGAAAAACTGCGCAATGCTCTTACGGGTGCGAAGGAGGAGCAGCGTCGTTTGACGGTGCAGAAGGAAATTGCGACGAGTCCCGGTCGTTTGGAACAGGCGGCGCGACAATTAGGAATGCAGCCAATTCAGGCTGGCCAGTTCGACCCGCTGAGACGCCCAACCGAACCTCGCGAGACGAAAACTCAGGTCGCGCCGAAGCCGGCAGTGAATCCGCCCCCGAAAAGTAAACCCCAGCAACCGCGGGTGAGATAACCCGCTTGAGATATCGCCGTTCGGAGACTTAATGCCCCGTCGGTCTACTGCTAACGAAGCGCCGGGTGCGCCAAGCGCGCAACGCCGCATTCTGTTCGTTGTCATCGGGCTGGTCGCCTGGATGCTCATCATCGGCGGTCGCCTGATCCAGCTTCAAGTCCACCGGCATGATGAACTTGCCGGCCGGGCCCGCAATCAACAAATGACTTCGATTGAAACCGCGCCCACCCGCGGTCAGGTCCTCGATCGTCAGGGGCGCGAGCTGGCCCGCAGCCTCGACACCGAATCCTTCTACAGCGATCCGTCAGAAGTTAAGAACGTGGAAGAGACGGCCCGCAAGATTGCCGGAATCACCGGTTTAGATCGCCAGGAGCTAATCCGGAAATTTAATGAAGCGAAAGATGGGAACAAGAAATTCATCTGGCTGGTCCGGCGATTGGAAATGCAGCGCGCTGCGAAGCTCG
The DNA here is from genome assembly GCA_044870975.1 of Pyrinomonadaceae bacterium. Classification (GTDB taxonomy): domain Bacteria; phylum Acidobacteriota; class Blastocatellia; order Pyrinomonadales; family Pyrinomonadaceae; genus UBA11740. The sequence continues at coordinate 3,245 of JBIOZK010000219.1, read as the reverse complement.
ATGCTTTGGAGCTCGACGGCATTTACTCACGCAAAGAACCGAAGCGTTATTACCCGAACGATACTCTGGCGGCCCACGTGCTGGGTTTCGTCGGCACCGATGAAATCGGTTTAGCCGGCGTCGAGCAGTCGTACAACGAAAAGATTCGCGGCGAAGCCGGCAAGGTTTACCTCGAACACGATCGCCTCCCGCGCGCGTTTGAAAGTTACGAAGTGCAGCCGCATCCGGGTCAGACGATCGTGCTGACCATCGATCAGCTGATCCAGTACCGCACTGAACAGGCGCTGAGCGCTGCCGTCGAGCGGAGCCACGCAAAATCCGGAACGGCGATCGTCATGGATCCGCGCACCGGCGAAATTCTGGCGATGGCGAACGCGCCGACCTTCAACCCGAACGATCCAGCCAGCGTGACTGCCGAAGATCGCACGAACATCGCGGTGCAGAATATTTACGAGCCCGGTTCGACTTTCAAAATTGTGGCCTTCGCGGCGGCCATCGAGAAAGGGCTGATCAAGCCTGACGACAAGATTGATTGTCAGATGGGATCGATTACGGTGGCCGGCCGGGTCGTGCACGATCACAAGCCGTTTGGCGTGCTGACGGCCACTGAGGCACTGGCGCAATCTAGCGACGTGGCAGCTATCAAGCTCGGCCTGCTGGCCGGCAATGAAACGATGTACGACTACATGAAGCGGTTCGGATTTGGATCGCGGACGGGAGTTGATCTGAACGGCGAGTCGCCGGGAATCCTGAGGCCGGTGAATCGTTGGCAGCCATCGTCGATTGGATCGCTGGCGATGGGTCAGGAAGTAGGCGTCACACCGCTGCAAATGGCGGCTGCGTATTCGGCGCTGGCAAATGGTGGCACCTGGATCAAACCGCACGTCGTGCGCGAGTTGCGCATGCCCGATGGGACGGCCGTGTATCAGGCCAAGCCGGAAACACGTAAGGCTTTGAATGCCGAAACCACCGCGGCGCTGCGCGGTATGTTTGAATACGTGACGATTCACGGAACGGCGAAGAAGGCGCAGCTCGAGGGTTACACGGCCGCAGGCAAGACGGGTACGGCACAGAAGGTCGATCCAAAGACGCGCGCATATTCGCCGACCAAATTCATTGGCTCATTTGTCGGCTTTGCGCCGGTAACCAACCCGGCGGTCGTAATCATTGTGGTGATTGACGAACCGATGGGCGCTTATCACGGTGGCGACATTGCGGCGCCGGTGTTTCGTGAAATCGCCGAGCAGATTCTGCCTGAGTTGAATATCACACCGGACACCGAGGTTAAGCCGCTGCCGTCGATGATCGCCGAGAATTCAAAACCTTCACCCCAGCAATTGAAAGAACAAGCAGCGCAGGCGGAGCAGCGGGTCCAGACCTTGCCCCAAGTGGTCGGCTCGAAGAGCTTCGCCGGTCGCACGAGCGAGGTCGTGTTCGCGGTGGCCACGAACCGCGGCGCGCTGATGCCGGACCTGCGCGGGCAAAGCGTGCGCGACGCGTTGCGCATGTGTGCGCAGCTTGGCTTGAAGCTGGAGGCGCATGGCGATGGGTTCGCGGCGCAGCAATACCCAGCGGCCGGGACCGAAGTCGCCGCCGGACAGAGAGTGCGCGTTGATTTTGCGCGGAGAAACTGAATGTGGCACAGACTTCAGTCTGGGTTTCTCCGGAGGATCACAGACTGAAGTCTGTGCCGCTGACGCCCGCCGCTCAACGGCGGCGTGCGGTAAACTGATAATGTGAATATCCAAACGGCAGCAGAATTGATGGGCGCGACGACTAGCCGTCTCAGCCCCGAGTTGTTTGACAAAGAAATATTGGATTTCTCGATCGATTCGCGCACGACTGAAGCCGGCGAATTGTTTTTCGCGTTATCGCAACCTGATTACGAACGCGCGGGCTTCAACGGGACTTTTGCAGACGCGCACGGCTTTATTGCCGGCGCGCTTGAACGCGGCGCGCTTGCTGCCGTAGCGCGTCGTCAACGCGTCGAAGGCGCCGACGATATGAAGCCGCTGATCAATCGGCTGCTGATTGTTGACGATGTGATCGCCGCATTGCAGACCTTGGCGCGGAAAGTTTATGAGCAGTGGGACAGGCCAGTGATTGGCATCACCGGCAGCGCGGGGAAGACTACGACCAAGGAATTGACCGCGCACGTGCTTTCAAAGTGCGGCTTCCGCGTGCTGAAGAGTGAGCGGAATTACAACAACAACCTCGGTCTGCCGCTTTCGGTTTTGCAGATGGTCAGCCGCGGACGGCAACCGTCCGATTACAATCTGGCCGTCCTTGAAATGGGGATGTCCTCGCCCACGCACGAAATACGTCGCCTCGTGCAAATCACGCCGCCCGACATTGGCGTGGAATTGATGGTCGCGCCCGTGCACCTGGAACACCTGGGCACGATCGAAACGGTCGCCGCGATGAAGGCCGAGTTGATTGAAGGCCTCAAGCCCGGCGGCGTGGCGGTGCTGAACGCGGATGACAAACTCGTTATGGAAATGAAGTCAAAGACCAAAGGTTCGGTGCTAACGTTCGGAATGCAGAATCCGGCGGATGTGACGGCGACGGAAATCGATTCGGGGAAATTCGGATCAATTCGCTTTCGCTTGCGGACACCGCTGGGTGAGGCGGCCGCCGAACTGCCGATGACGGGCGCGCACAATTTGATGAATTCGTTGGCGGCATCCGCGGTGGCGACCGCGCTCAAGGTTAAGCCGGAGCTGATTGCTAACGCGTTACGTTCGGCTCAGCCGCCGAAGATGCGCGGCGAGGTGCTGAACTTTGCAGCAGGCTTTACGGTCGTCGATGATTCATATAATTCGAATCCGCGTTCGCTTTTGAGCATGGTCCGGACGTTGGCTGAAGCGAAGGACAAAGTGCAGCGGCGAATCGTAATCGCCGGCGAGATGCTCGAACTCGGGCCGGAATCGCCACAGATGCATCGTGAGGCTGGCCACGAGATAGCCCGTCTGGGAATTGATTTACTCTGGGGAGTGCGCGGCTTCGCGGCAGATCTGATCGCCGGCGCAAATGACGGAGGATCTTCAACGACGAGATTCTTTGAAAATTCTGATGAGGCTGCAGCCGCCGCGATCGATGAGGTCCGCGAAGGTGATTTGGTTCTGGTGAAGGGCTCGCGCAGCGTCGAGACAGATAAAGTTGTGAAGGCATTGAAAGAAAAGTTTCAGTTGGCTGGCGAAAGTGGCACAGACTTCAGTCTGTGATTGCTATGAGGCGCACAGACT
>JBIOZK010000218.1:0-27634 GCA_044870975.1 Pyrinomonadaceae bacterium | reverse complement strand
GACGGCACGGCTGACGGCTCGATGATCTTTACCGGCACGATCGCCAACATCAACACGGCACTGAACGGAATGACCTTCTCCCCGGCGTCAAACTACTTCGGGGCGGCCAGTCTTCAGATCGTCACTGAAGACCAGGGCAACACGGGCTGCGGCGGCAATCAGACTGACAGCGACACCATCAACATCACCGTCAACGGCGTTAACGATGAGCCGTCATTTGCGATCGCGGCGAACCCGGTAGCAGTTAATGAAGATGCGGGCGCGCAAACAGTCAGCAGCTTTGCGACCAGCATATCGCAGGGGCCGGGAGAGAGCGGCCAGATCCTTACCTTCAATGTGTCGGTGTCTGGTGGTACCGGCAATCTGGCCTTCACCAACGGCCCCGCGATTGATTCAACAACCGGGACGCTCACTTATACTCCAGCGCCAAACACGAACGGCACGGCTACCTTCAATGTGACCCTGAGTGATAACGGCAGCAGCGTCTCGCCGAACTCGAACACTTCAGGAGCGCAACAGTTCACGATTACCGTCAACGCGGTTAACGACGCGCCCACTTTCCTGATTCCAAATAACCCACCGGCAGTTAATGAAGACGGAGGCGCGCAGACAGTCAATAGTTTCGCCACCAACTTCCAACCTGGTCCGGTCACGGCGACGGACGAGAACACCCAGACACTGGTTGGCTATACGCTGACCCAGGCCGGTTCCACCGGCAATCTGACTTTCTCCAGCGGACCGGCGATCAGTAACGCGGGAACGCTGACCTACACGCCAACGAACAACACGTCCGGCACCGTCACCTTCAATGTGGTGGCGACGGACAGTGGGTCTGGCACTTCTCCTAACGTCAACCAAAGTGCGCCAGTGTCATTTACCATTACGGTGAACGGACAGAACGATGCGCCGGTACTCGATAACTCGGGCAACATGTTTTTGAGTGCAATCAACGAAGACGTCGCCAACGCAAGTAACCCAGGAACGCTTGTGTCGGCGATCATCGCCAGCGCCGAACCACCTGATCGCATCACTGACGTAGATGCCGGAGCGCTCGAGGGCATCGCGGTGACCACGGTCGATAACACCAACGGCACGTGGCAGTTCTCAATTGATAATGGCACAAACTGGACGGCATTCGGCAGTCCGTCGAACACGGTGGCGCGTTTGCTGGCCGCGAATGCAAATACGCGCGTCCGTTTCCTGCCGAATGCCAACTTCAATGGTACAGTCGGCAGTGGCTTAACGTTCCGTGCCTGGGACCAGACCAGCGGCACCAATGGGACGACGGCAGATCCATCGACGAATGGGGGAACTTCTGCCTTCTCGATGGCCACTGAGGTAGCGTCCATCACGGTCAACCCAATCAACGATCAGCCGGCGGCCAATGGCCAGACGGTGGGTACTAACGAAGACACACCAGTCGGCATTGTGTTAACCGGCTCTGATGTCGAGACCGCATCAGGTAATCTCAGCTTCACAGTTACGGTGCAGCCGCTGCACGGCATGCTGAGTGGCAGCGGCGCCAACCGCACTTATACGCCCCCTGCGGATTACAACGGACCGGACAGCTTCACTTTCACGGTGACCGATACGGGCGATGGTGTTTCACCATCCCTGACGAGTCCACCGGCTACGGTGAACATCAACGTCGGCGCAGTTAACGACGCGCCGACAGCCAATCCGCAATCGGTCTCGACGAACGAGGATACGCCGAAGACGATTACTCTGACGGGCTCTGACGTCGACACGCCGGCGGGCAGTCTCAGTTATCTCATCGTGTCCGGCCCCAGCCACGGCACCCTCGATCCGGGTACGAGCGCTAACCGAACGTATACGCCTACCGGCAATTACAATGGGCCGGATAGCTTTACGTTCAAACTTAACGATGGGTCGGCTGATTCGAACATTGCAACGGTTTCCATCACGGTTAACCCTATAAATGATCAGCCAACGGCCAACGCCCAGTCGCCGTCGACCAATGAAGACACGCCGCTCGGTATCACGCTTACCGGATCGGACACTGAGACCCCAGCTGCCAACCTAACCTTCAACGTCACGGTGCAGCCCACGCACGGCGTCCTCAGCGGCGCCGGCGCCAATCGCACCTACACGCCCGACGCCAACTACAACGGGAGCGACAGCTTCAAATTTACTGTCACCGACACCGGCGATGGATCATCGCCCGCGCTGACGAGTGCTGAGGCAACCGTCTCGCTCACCGTTAACGCGATCAACGACGCGCCGGTAAACACCGTGCCCGTGGCGCAAACCGTGGCGCAGAACGGAAGCCTCACGTTCTCAGCGGCCAACGGCAATCAAGTCTCCATTGCCGACATCGACGCGGGCACCAACTCAATGCGGGTGCAACTTACCGCTACTAATGGAACCATCAGCTTAAACGGCACCGCGGGGCTGAGCTTTACCGTTGGCGATGGCACCGCCGATCCAACCATGACCTTTACCGGCAGCGTTATAAACATCAACGGCGCCCTCAACGGTGTGACGTTCACCCCGATGAGCGGATTCAATGGCGCTGCTTCCTTGCAGATCGTCACCAATGACCAGGGCAACACCGGCACGGGTGGTGCGCAGAGCGATACCGACTCAGTCAATATCAACGTGACGCCTGCGGCTCTAATCAGCCTCAGCGCGTCTAACTACAACGTGAATGAGAGTGAGGGCTCGCTGGCTATTAACGTCAATCGGGCCGGTGACTCTTCCGGTGCCGTAACCATTGACTATGCCACTTCAGACAACAGCGGACCTGCGTCAGTGCCGTGCTCGTCAACACCAGCGGGGCAGGCATCATCACGCTGTGACTTCAATTCAGTGTTCGGTACCCTGCGGTTTGCAGCTGGCGAGAACACGAAGACAATCCTGATTCCGATTACTCGTGACTCGTTTGCGGAAGGCGGCGAGACCTTCACGATCGCCTTGTCCCACCCGACCGGGCCAAACGCAACACTGGTGGTGCCTTCGAATGCGAGCATCACCATCAACGATTCGGCACCTCCAGCGTCGAACGCTATTGACGATACGGACACGTTCGTACGGCAGCATTATCACGACTTTCTGAATCGTGAAGCCGATCCCGTGGGTCTGGCGTTTTGGAAGGACAACATCGATAAATGCAACGACTCGGCTCGGAGACCCGCGGGTCTGACGGTCGGGCAGTGTATTGAGGTCTTCCGCATCCGGACATCGGCTGCCTTCTTTTTATCGATTGAGTTCCGGCAGACGGGAGGTCTGGTGCGGGACTTCTATGTTGCGGCGCTTGACCGACCGGCGACTAACAACATGCCGTCGTTTGTTGAATTCACGCGTGATACGCAGGCGGTGCAAGCGGGTGTGATCGTCGGCCAGGGCAATTGGCAGGCGACGCTCGACAATAACCGCGCTGCCTTTATGAATGACTTTGTGATGCGTGCGGAGTTCGTCGGTCTCTATCCCACGACCGATACCCCGACGCAGTACGTCGATAAACTTTTCCTGCATGCAGCGGTAACGCCCACCGCACAGGAACGTGCAGATGCGATTTCCGAATTTGGTGGCGCTGCCACCGCGTCGGATCCAACCGCGCGCGGTCGGGCGCTGCTGCTTATTACGCAACATCAAACGTTCCAGACGCGCGAGTTGAATCGGGCGTTTGTGCAGATGGAATACTTCGGCTATCTGCGCCGCAATCCCAACGATTTACCCGACATTGACTTCAGTGGTTACAACTTCTGGCTGAATAAGCTGAATGCCTTTAACGGCGACTTCTTTGCCGCCGAGATGGTAAAGGCCTTCATCAGCTCGAGTGAATACCGGCGTCGCTTCGGACCGTGAGTGATACGTACACTGGCGAACGGAATATCTCGCCTTGACCTCATCTCCATCCGCGAGGTTGTCGTGGCATTTCCACATAGCCTGTGATCTGACGCGACAGGTTGGTCCAACAGGATTCGGTTTTTAGAAACCGATTGCGAACCGATAAGCGTTAGCGTGTTATCGCTGACAGAGCTCACCCGACTAATCTGTCGATTACCCGATATCGACGAAATGCACCCACACCGCCCGGTCGCGTATCCCGACGAATTACCTGTCAGCAACCCCTGCAGCAGTCTGAACCAGGCTTTTAGTAAGACCCACATTTGAAGAGGTTTCACCTCGTAGCACGTCTCGGCATTTACCGTGGACTAAATTCTGCGGATGTAACTGCTGGGTTTGTTGAAAAGTTTTAGAGCAAAAATGCGCCCGTATTAGTAGAAGTGGTGCGGGACGTACGGCTCGATAAGACAACCAAAGAGACATTCATAGTGCAAAATCTTGGCTAATTGAGACCAAGCCAAACGACACCCGACAACTTCATTGGCGACAACTTCTCGCGGAGATTTCTTTGCTGCTTGATGGTTAAGGCATTCATCAATTAGAGCGAGTATCGAACGCGATTCGGCCAATGATTCAGGCGGAGGAAATCACGTGCGTGCGTTCTGAAGATCCCTGGGAGTTGTTGTGTGACGCACATCTTAATTGGGAGAGACTTGTTGAGGCCGGAAAAAATACTGATGTCGAAGATAAGGATCGAAGGGAACGATTGCGAAGTACTACTGCAAATGCTTGGAATAGGTATCAGCGTCGATTATCCAATTTTAGGGAAGCACTTAGGGCAGAAATTATGCGGTTGAGCGAAGCTACCGACGAGGATGACGGTCCGTTATTCCTTTCGGCCAGGCAGGAAGAAGTTTGTTCGACTGATTGGACAACTCGTAAAGAAACAGACCCCCACCAATAGCATTATGTTTTGTGTTGCAACTCACAAAAAGCAGGAAACATGAAGAGCCAACAATGTCATAACTGCGCCCGCCCAGTCACTAGGTGGATGTGCAGGTGCCCGTGTTGTTATGAGCGGATACTCACACCAGGACTAGTGCTGACCTACACGTTGGTGATCGGCGCGGCGACGATCCTCGCCGTCTTCGTGTTCATGACTTTTAGCTCAGTGAGACTGTTTTAACCGGCAAGTTTAGGTGGAGAGTTAGAGACATTGCCACTGTTTTTGAGCCGTTCCAAGGAAAAACTGATTGTGCGTTTTCAGCAAGTAAACCAGTACGCCTCCCGTCGATCGAACGAAGAAAGCAGCGGTCGCTACGCAGTCCTGGTTAAGTGCACTTGGATTTTATGACTACGGCATCGTCCAACTCGGTAAACTCCGAACGAAAAGGAATCTCGACCTTCCGAAATTTGGCTCCTGACGTGGAGAACGCTGAATCGAAAGCGCATCAGCGCCAGTATGTGAAGGGCAAAACTGCTGGGATTTGCACCTACGCCGGTTGCACTAATCCACCCGATGACGGACACACGAAGTGTCGCTCTCATTTGGAAATTCTGATTCAGACGAAAAAGAAACGCTATGCGTCACGAGTGCTGGATGCGATGTGCGTTAATTGCGGCAAGCGAGAGGGGTGGTGGGGTGTCTATTGCATTATCTGTAGGCAACGATTCCGCAAAGGGACATTACCTTCGGCTGCGCGACGAGCCCTTACAGCATGCCGCGAAGCGGAAAAGCAACGCGACATAGAACTCGCTCAGGTGGAGATGCGGTTTGCCGCGCGTAAGCTCCTTGCGATGCGTGATGTACAGGGCTCCGCTGCGCGCGCGCTTCGTTTGTACGTAGGTGCTGACGATGGCGTGTGGCGAACCTACGAACGCGTTGCGACACGGATGGGAATAACGAAAGAAGCCGTGAGCCAACTGCTGTTGCCTTCAAGAGGCCTCCTCGAGTCCATGGTTTCTTCCGCGGCCTTAGCGGATGTGTTTCTGCGACCCAAGTCAAGCAAACAACACTGCAGGGCTTATAAGCCAATCAGGTATCGGAAACGAAGAGCCGCGGGGCTGTGCTCCTACGGAAGCTGCGCGCAACCACCCAAAACAGGCCATACGTATTGCGAACAACACCTGCAACGAATGTCCGAGGACGCTAATGAAAGGCGCACTCACCGAATTGCGCAGACGCTGTGTACTGCCTGTGGCAAAAGACCGCAGTTCTGGGGAGTTCGATGCATTCTCTGTCGCGTTGTGAAATCGAATAACGCGCTGCCCTTTGGAGCTCGTCGCGCCCTGCACAAATATCGTGAGGCGGAACTAGAAAGAAAAAAAAAGAAGAGGAGTTATACCGCAGCGAAGCTAATTACGAACAAACGAATAGAGGGCAAAAGCGCAGAGGCGCTCATCTTGTACTTTGGCATCCGTGATGGTCAAGCCCGAAGTTATAGAGCGGTAGGAAGACAAATGGGACTCAGTGGCGAGCGCGTTCGTCAGTTGCTAATGCGGCCGAAACGGCTGATTTCAGATGAGTTGAGCCATGTTTCACCAGAACCTCGCGGTCAAAGGGTCGCGTCGGTCAAACCGAGAACGACTACGGTCCGACCGGCGTCGGGCAACGACCGGGGGTTTATAGAAAGTCAGGAGTTTTCAATATGACGGGCGGAAATCCTAAATGCATACCGAATCCTCCCCTCAGCGCGATTAATTAAAGAATCCAGTTGTCGGATTGCTCGATTAGCCGTAACTCGTCCACCCGAGGAAGCATGGTTCAATACGATGTCTACTCACCGTGCGTTCAATGTGGCGGCTTTCATGACCTCTTAGTTCGCGTTGAAATCGAGGAATGGTTCCACGGGCACACGCTTTCGGAGGCTCTCGAACAGAAACTTCTCCCGCAGTCGGTGCTGACGGCTATTGAAGGTCTCACGTGCCCAAAAACCGGCGGAAGAGTTCCGTTGCCCCCAGCGTGTTTGCTCGTGCTGGTAGGCTCGCGATGGAGGACGTAAGAAGTGCAAACAAAGCCACCGGAACGTCAGTCGATCCCTAAGCCGACCGTTGAGGGGATTTTAGCCCGCGCGAAGCCGGCCCGCCCCTGCGCAGCGGCCCCGATTTCTTCCGGGTTAAAGAAACAGTTTCGTGTTCACCGTACCTTGTGAAACGTTAGAGTCAGCTGGTGCAAGGTCATCGTAGATGTCACAAAGAGCGGCCACTTTATCACTCCCGCCGCGGACGGCAATATCCCCCTATCGAAACCTTCGACCTGACACCACGGGCTCAGAACCGAAGGATTATCAGATTGAATATCTGAAACGAAAAGCTGCCGGATTATGCACCGCCACTGGATGTTCTGCGCGACATGCGCACGGGCACGCTCTGTGCCCTAAACACTTGCGACTGATGTCTAGCAAGCATAAGCAGAGGTACGAGTCGAGGGCTCGTGACAGCCTCTGTACTTACTGCGGCGAACGACCGAAATTCTGGGGATTGCGCTGCATTATCTGTCGTCAGAGGTTCGCAAAGAGTTTATTGCCTTCTGGGGTTCGGAGAGCTTTAAGGTTGTACCGAGAGGCAGAGCAGCAGCATGAGATCGAACTCTCGCGGGTTGCAGCCCGATTCGCCGCGCGCAAGCTCTTGATAAGTGGCGAGGTGACGGGCGCGCGCGCGAAAGCTTTGCGACTCTACGTTGGGATTGACGATGGGAGGTGGCGCACCTACGAAGAGGTTGGCAGGCAGCTGGATATCTCCAAGGAATGCGTCCGTTACTTACTTAAGCCGTTGAAGGCTGCCCTGAGAGATGTCTGGGGATTTGAGGGTCCCTGGTCACCGACAACCCGCGTACAATTAGCCAAACACAGACGGGACATCCCACCCAAATCAAGATCGAAGCCTTGTCGGATCAAGATGCCTCAACCGAAACTGCCCACCACTCGAGTCAACACTACATCGGGCTGATGCGTTCTTCACTTGAACTCTCCAAAATGGGGGCCATAAGAGGCTGACGATTCCTTTGTCTGTCCCACGCAAGTAAGTAAATCGTATAGGGTTCTTCCCACACCGAACGGCGCAGATTCAACACGCCGAACTAATTCATCTGTTTTTTCACAAACTTACAAACCTGGGACTACGTGACGAGTTTCAGACTGATTGACCAACAGGCTTCCGAAGTATCCGAAACCTCTTTTACGGACGAGTCGGATACTCTTTCCCGCTCCCGAAAGAATCCTAGAAACCGAATATGTGCAAACAACGAAACGAGGCGACAAGCCTTTCACACTTGCCGCCTCAATTGGCTGGACTCTTACAAATATCGCGTGCTCTAAAACGCGAAGCCATCCGCCAGCCACGAAGATGATAGATGGCATGTAAAGTAAGAGATTTTATCAAGAGCCGATCTTTTTCCAATTAGCCATACTCGTGTTAGAACAAGTCTTACCGTTCGGACAATACTCCATGGCAAAAACGGGATGAATCTCCCAGTTGTTAGCTCGTTCCTGCGCGAGAGGTATGCCCAACGAATTATTCGCACGCGATGCATGAGCGGAAACGAAGCGCGCTGGAAAAGCTCGTTACCTTCGGCTCACGTCAACGTGACGCCAAATCCGGTAAAACACAAAAAGGGCAGGCCGTGCAATCTGCCGTAAGTGCTTGAAACTATTGGTGGAGCAGAGGGGGATCGAACCCCTGACCTCCGCATTGCGAACGCGGCGCTCTGCCAAACTGAGCTACTGCCCCACGCGGGAATCGATACTATCGTGTCAAGTTTCAGGTTTCAAGTTCGAAGTCCGCTGATTGAGATCGGCGTCATTTATCGCTTGCGCTGGCTCAGAATCTGCGCGATCGATTTATCGAGATCAGACTTCAGGTTGCGGTCCAGCTTCAACGCGGCGTCAAATTCCTTCTGAGCGTTATCGTCCTGACTGCGGAGCAGCATGATCATTCCGCGGTTGGCGTAAGCCTTCGCGTGGCGAGGATTCAGGGCGATCGATTTTGCATAGTCCGCAAGTGCTCCTTCCAGATCGCCGCTTGCTCCACGCAGCAGTCCGCGTTCAAACCAGGCGTCCACCTCAGCAGGGTTGATCTCAATTGCGTGGGTCAAGTCGCCGATGGCCGACGCGAGATCGCCTTTCTGCTTGCGCGCAAACGCGCGGTTGTAGTACGCGAGAAAGCCGCGCGGATTCAGTTCGATTCCTTTGGAATAGTCGATGATTGCGCCATCCGGATCATTCTTGTGCATGCGCGCTAATCCGCGGCCAACGAATGCGCGCGCATTAGGCGGTCCAATTTGAAGCGCGCGCGTGAAGTCGGCGATTGCGCCTTCGTAATCTCGCTGGTCATCTTTGGCGATCCCTCGGTTGTAGAACGCGTCGGCATAATCCGGATTTAGTTCAAGCGCTCTGTCGTAATCGGAGATTGCTCCGGCGCGATCGCCCTTGTCCTTGCGCGTGGCGCCACGGTCGAGATAAGCCTCGGCCATGGGTTTGAGTTCGATCGATCGAGTGAAGTCGCTAATGGCACCGTCGAGATTCGCCTGCCGCTTACGAACCAGGCCGCGACTGAAATACGCGGCGCCGTAGTTAGCGTCGAGTTCAATGGCGCGGTTGAATAGAGACAGCGCACCCTCCAAATTGCCTGCGTCCATCTCCTTGGTTCCGCGGATCACATAGTCGATGGCAAGGCGTCGGTTCTGCGCTTCCGCTGTTGCGGCAGTCATGAACAGACAAGCCAGGGACAATATGGTAGTCGCAAACCTGTGCATCTGTTCTCTGCTCTATTCAACCAAGGCGGATGCAATCTCAGCCGCGACTTTCGCGTTGTTCTCGAGCAGCGCGATATTGGCGCGCAGGGTGGCGCCGTGACTGTGCTCGGACATGCGGGCCAGCAAAAACGGAGTCAAATCGCGACCAGTAATGTTTTCATTAACGGCTGCGGAAATTGACTCATCAAGTACGTCATTCAGGATCGAAGATTCGACCTCGGCGGCGGCCGGCACAGGAACAGTGACGAGCAATGCCGATTGCAAACCGAGTTCAGCTTGTGTTTTGAAAATGCGCACAACATCTGCCGGTGTATCGCAGCGAACATCGATCGGTAAGCCGCTCGCCTTTGAATAGAACGCCGGCAATTCATCACACTGATAACCGACCACCGTGACGCTGTTCGTCTCAAGCCACTCGCGTGTCGCCGGCAAATCGAGAACGATCTTGGCGCCGGAGCAGACAACAATCATCGGCGTCTGTGCCAGTTGCGGAAGGTCGGCTGAAACGTCCGGTAACGATCCGCGATGGACACCGCCGATGCCGCCAGTCGCGAAGACCCTTATTCCGGCGCGATGTGCAATCCACATCGTGGATGCGACCGTGGTTGCGCCATTCCATTTCTGCGCGACGCCGATGGCCAGATCGCGCACGCTCAGCTTTTTGATGTCGTGTTCGTCCGCGAGAAACTGCAACTGAGAATCGTCAAGCCCAACGTGCAGCGCGCCGGACAGCATCGCCACTGTTGCCGGTATGGCTCCGCCGCTGCGAACAATGGTCTCCAGGTTCCTGGCAGTTTCGAGGTTCTGGGGCCGCGGCAGGCCGTGAGCGATGACGGTCGATTCCAGCGCGACGACTGGCGCGTTTGCTGCCAGCGACGATTCGACTTCGGAGTTTAGGTTGAGCTGTCGATTCATCATTTCCTCAGAGTGAACACGGTACCGCCGCCGTTGCCGATATGCCAATCGACGCTGGCATCGATCATACTCGCGCGCGCGCGAATATTATTCACGCCGCGACCGGATCTTCGTTTGCCGTCTGATTCATCAAAGCCGCGTCCATCGTCAACGATGCTCAATTCAAATTCATCGGCAGCCGAAACGGTGGCACTCATGGTTACCTGGCGAGCGCCTGAATGGCGACAGACGTTGCTCAATGCTTCCTGTGCGATGCGGTAAATCTGAATCTGGGTGCTGGGCGGCAGGTTCAGCTTTTCATCCAGCATCTCATCGCAGGTGAATTCATAGGTGAACTTGCAGTCGGGCGGCGCGTGTTCGACCGCGTGCGAGAGTGCAAACTCTAAGGCTGCCGATAGTCCTACATTTTCCAGTGCTGAGGGACTAAGGTCTTCGCAGATGCGTCGAACTTCCTGCGAGATTGATTCGATTTCAGCGCGCAGGGCGCTCGGTCGCGAAGGGGCGCGATTGGCGCGCGCATCAACGTTTGCGCCCGCCGGTAGTTGATCGACCAGCAGGGCGAGGTGGCGCAAGTCAGCCAGAGTCTGATCATGCAGATCGCGCGCGATGCGGCGCCGCTCAGTCTCAGTTTCATTGGCGAGTTGCAGCCGCGCGCTGGCCAGTTCCCGGTTCGCGGCCGCCAGTGCGGCACTGGTGCGATGTATCCGGCGGTTTTGGAAGTAGCCCCATCCGAGCGCAATCGAAGCGAACAGCAACAACACGCCGAGGGCCGTCGAGGTCCAGGGAAACGGCGCCCGGGCAACGCTGAATTCGAACGAGAGCGGCACCGCGGGCGTCAGGTCTTTGGTGAATGCGCGCGCGACCACTTTGTAGGTCCCCGGCGAGAGTTTCTCCATCGGAAACTGTGAATCGTGGGCCAGCTTGTCGCGGATGATGTTTCCGGAACTGTCGTAAAGCGCGAAGGCATATTGAAACTGCTCCGGAAACGTGCGGCTGCTGATGGCGGTCACGTCCAACAGCAGGCTGTTCTGGGGATAGGCAAGTTGCAAACGCTGCGCGAGTTCGGCCGGCTGATGAATGCGCTGGCCGATTATTCTGGCCGGCAACACGGTCGGCGCGACACGTGAAGATTCATAACGGACAACGCCGCGGTTGGTGCCGGCAATTAGATTTTCAGTTCCACGATTAGACTTCACCGAGAGCACGCCGAAGACTCGCTGGGACGGCAGGCCTTGTTCGATATCCAGGCGGGAAACTACCGGTCCGAGCTGATCGTCGAGCGCCACCTTCATCAATCCATTGCCGTTCGTGGCGCACCAGATTTGCTTGGCATGGACCTCGTCGGCACTCATGGCCAAACTGCGTGCGTTGATCCCCGGCGCCACGTCTTTCAGTTCACCGCGGCGAAAGAGATACAGGCCTTTCGCAGACGCGATCCAAATGCCTGAATCATCCGTGAGCAGCGACCAGACTGCGTCGCCTTTGAGTTTCTCCAGGGCGTTTTCCGTTCTCGTTTGCTGGCCATCGAAAATGAATAGCCCCGCTGAGGCGGTGCCAATCAGCAGACGATCTTCGTTGTCTCTGCCGAGGCTGGTAATTTCGCGCAGATGACTGTCAGCGTTTCCGTCCGGCCAAACCAGGGTGCGCTGCGAATTCTGCACTTTCTCAACACCATAGCCATAGGTGCCGACGTAGGTTGTGCCGCCGACAGTGGCGATGGCGCGCACACTATCTTGATCGGAGGAAGACGGGATACGAGTCAGACTCGTGTCGCTATTTGCGGACGAAGCGAATAGACCGCTCGCGGTCGCGACCAGCACGCGCCCAATTTTGTCTTCACCCAAAGCATAGACAATGCGCCTGCCGATTTCGGGAGCCGGCGTCCAACGTTTGCCACCGTCATTTCTATAGAGGCCGGAATTGGTGCCGGCGACAACGTGGCCACGTGAACTGCGCATGACGGCGCGCACATAGTTCGCGTTCGAGTCGCTCTCGCTGACGTTCTCAGCGCGCATGGCATTTGGATCGTAGCGGCAGACGCCCTTGTCGGTAGCGAACCAGACAACTTCCTCGGCGTCGATGAAAATTCCGAAAATGTGATCAGAGCGGAGCGCGCCACCAGTGCCCTCAAAGGTGAACTTCTCGGTTGCTTTTCCATCTTCCAGATGGATTGCGCCGTGGCCGTCAGTCGCCACCCATAAATCGTCACCCGCGCCGCGGGCGATGGCGGTGACGGGACCGGTCGCAGCATTAGCGCGGGCGGGCTTCAGCGGATCGCTTTCATCAAAGACGGCACTCTCGTCTTTGCCGGCCCGGACGCCTGCCCAAAGCTTCCCCTGCGCGTCGGTCTCGAGCGCGTTGATGAAAAAGCTCCGCGGTTTGCTGACAATTTCTTTGGCCTCGCTGTTCTGAATTTCAATGATGCCGCGACTTTGAGTTCCGGCGTAGAGGACGCCATTCACCAGCGCGAGACTGGTAATCTTCAAAAGACCGGGTTGATCTTTGTCAGAGCTCTGCAAAGGCTGCTCAGGAATTGTCCGCACCTCATACCTGACAGGCGGATCGCGCTCGGCGTCCGTGATCGCCAATCGCGACACCGCTTCTTGTCGCACGCGACAATCGAAAATCTGTCCATTCTCGCTGGCCATGAACGCATGATCGCGCTCCGCGGTAATGATGGCAGTAATGACCTTTCCCGCCGTTTCTTTGATCGCATCGAACTTGTCGCGCCACAGCCGCGCCGCACCATTCTCAGTGCCAATCCACAGAGCGCCAGTCTTGTCTTGTTTCAACGCGAGCACGCGACCCGGCGGCAGACCGTCAGCGATGACGGCGCTTGTGCGACGGCCATCGAAACGTGCGAGCCCGCCATCAGTCGCAAACCAGGTCACGCCATATTCCGTCTGCGCGATCGCATGCGTGCGATCCGAAGGCAAGCCATGAAAGGAAGTGACTGCGCCCCACTGATGGAGATTCGGCGGCGGCGTGGGTGAAGGTGACGGAGAAGGCGCAGGTGTTGGAGTTGGCGATGGAGTTGGGGTTTGAGAGAAGACAGGAGACAGCAGCCAGAGGGCTGAGAGCGAAAGAAGGAGAAGCAGTGAGAAGGAACCAGCGGAGGTCCTCTGATTCTCGCCTGACTTAAGCCAGGCGACGAGCTTGCCATAAGAAACTCTTCTGGACCGTTTCAACGGTTTTCCTCTGCACGCCAAGGCAACAAACTGTTCTTCTAAAGCCTGGTGAGAATGAGATGAATCAACGTTTTTTCTTGCTCTCTTCCCGCTTTTGCTCGTCTGCAAACTTTTTCTGATCCCGTTCCAACCATCCTTCCAAATCCGCCGAGGCCTTTTCCAGCTCATCGTTGTTCAGCAAACCGCGACGCAGCGCTTCAAAGAACGCGCGCGTGCGCACGTTGTAAGCGAGCTTCTCGTAGGCTTCGTGCGGCGTGCCTTCGGGAAGCGAGATGAAGAGTTTTTCGTAGAGTGTGGCGAGACGGCTCTCAACCCCGCGCAAACTCAAAGAGCATTTGCGGGCAATGGCCCAGTTCGATAAACCGAGCGCGAGATAGTAGAGCGCTTCGGCTTCGAACTCAGTCAGCAGCGGGCGTTTGAATGAATCCTTGAATGCCGGATCGATCATGTCGGCGCCGTCTTCCAGCACGGCGGCGACGAAACGAAGAAAGCGCGACTCGGGATTGTTCTTGTGAATAAAGCCGTAGGCCGGCGGCGGATCAACCGACTTCACAATCTTGCGAATTTCGTTGATGTAAATCTCGTGCGGAAACTGGGTCCAGAAAATGATCCGCGCCTCGGGATATTCGCGCCAGATGGCGCGGGCTGCCTTGACGCCGGAAAGCTTGGGCATCTGAATGTCGAGGATGCAAACTTCGGGTTTGTTCTTCAGCGCCAGCGTCACCGTCTCTTCACCGTCAGCGGCTTCGAGGATCGGCTGATGCGAAGGAAAGTCGCGTTCGAGTATCTCGCGCAGGTAAGCACGCTGGGCCACATTGTCTTCGGCGATTAGGATGGACATGCTCAAGGATTATAACCTTCCGAACCCGCTGCAACCCCACTTTCCTTGTTTCTTGTCGAACCTTATCTCGCAAACGGATTTGGTTCCGTCTTCATGAACCTCATCGACGAAGATATCTCCACTGCTGCGGCTTATCTTGAACTTTGACAAATCCCTATCTCGGTAGATCCAGTAGACATCACTCCGATTGTTTGGTCGGTCTACAAGAATTATGAGGCCCATTCGCTTGGGGCCCGTTCCGGTCGTGTCTACGATTAGCATCGCAAGACCATAGGCGCCTGCCAATTCTCCGTAGTCCGTCATCATAATCGGCTCTTCGAAGTCCGCTTTCTGAGCAACTCGATAATGAGAATTGTTCGGAACGGCAGACCATGCTTTCAGCATCCCCTGTCTCCTGCCATTATCGACAAAGGGTAATTGCTTGACGAATTGATTGACCGATACCGGATCCTCTGGCGTGGGTGCTGGAGTTGGAGTTACTGACTCACTGATCCCTAGCGTTGGGTTGCGTGAACGCTCATGCTTTTGACAGCCGAATAGCGCCGTGGCTATGACGAGAACGATCACCATCCTCTTTCTCGCATTCATGTCGACCTATATAAGACGATCATTCAACCGGCTCAATGTGGCGTGCCACACAGGCGTCCAGGGCTGCGACGGACGCCCAACTGGAGCGCGGACATCCCTGTCCGCCTGAGCGCGAAGCGCGAACGATGACTCGCCTTCGGCTCGTTTGGGGGCAAGGATGCCCGCGCTCCGGTCAGAGCTTCTGATACAATCACGCGCCATGACCACACGTCGCCTTCTGATAGCGATCACAACCGCTGTTGTGATTTTGGTTTTTGTTCTGTCGGGCATTCCGTCCGGCGCGCAGCGTCCGACACAGACGTCGCAACGCAGACCAGTAACGCCACGAACGTCGACCCGATCGCCGCGCGATGAAGCGCTGTGGCAGCGGGCCCTGGCGATTCATCGCCGGGCGATCGTTATCGACACTCACAATGACGTGACAACGCCGATGACGAATGACGATTACGATTTGAGCGGCAACCCGCCGGTGCCTTATCGCACCAGCATTGACCGGCTGAAGCAGGGCGGCGTGACTGGCCTGTTCTTTTCTGTCTACATCAAGCCGTGGTACGTCCAGCACGGGGGCGCGGCGCGGCGGACGCTCGACATGATTGATTCGGTTTATCGGGCCGCCGAGCGGCACCCGAACGAGCTGATGCTCGCGACTTCAACCGCGGATATTCGGCGGGCGAAGGCTCAGGGCAAAGTCGCGTGCTTGATGGGCATCGAGGGTGGCCATGCGATTGAGAATTCGCTGCCGACACTGCGCGAGTTTTACCGGCTCGGCGTGCGTTACATGACGCTGACCTGGAACAACACGAATGACTGGGCCGACGCGCGCGGCGACAAGACGCATAACGGGCTGACTGATTTTGGCAGGGAAGTTGTGCGCGAAATGAATCGCCTTGGCATGCTTGTCGATATCTCGCATGTTTCAGACAAGACGATGAGCGATGCGCTGGAGGTTTCGAAGGCGCCCGTGATTGCCTCACATTCATCGGCGCGGGCCTTGTCGAACGTGGCGCGCAATATCCCGGACGATTTGCTCAAGCGGATTGCGAAGAATGGTGGCGTCGTACAGATAAATTTCTACAGTCTCTTCATCGATCAAAAGACGGTCGCCCCGCAGGCT
This sequence comes from Pyrinomonadaceae bacterium, assembly GCA_044870975.1. Classification (GTDB taxonomy): domain Bacteria; phylum Acidobacteriota; class Blastocatellia; order Pyrinomonadales; family Pyrinomonadaceae; genus UBA11740. The sequence goes on along the minus strand of JBIOZK010000218.1, from coordinate 11,426 downwards.
GACGAACGCGGCAAGCGGCTGCAGTCTCAACAGGAAGCCCTGAGCGCGAAGTACGCAAATGATCCTGAACGTCTCGCGGAAGAGAGCGACAAGCTCGAAGCGACGAGTCCCTTGCCGCCGCTACCAATCTCGAAGCTGATTGATCATATCGATCACATCGTGAAGGTCGCGGGGATAGATCACGTCGGTCTCGGTCCTGACTTTGACGGCGCCAATGATTTTCCCGAAGGCGCCCGCGACGTCTCGATGTTGCCGAATATTACTTACGAGTTGTTGAAGCGCGGTTATAGCGAGCAGGATATCGCCAAGATTCTGGGCGGAAATTTCATGCGCGTGTTCGCGCAGGCGGAAATGGTCGCGCGCAAGGCCAGCCGGACAATCAGTGGCGGCGGCAGCACGAAGCGGATCGGAAAATAAATTTGGAGTGCGCCTGCGCTCTGCCGGCGCACTCCAAAAACAACAGGCTCACGCATGACATTCACTTTCGCGAACATCACGCGTGAGCCTCGGTGTGGACAGCACCACCTTTAACGTCTGGTTTCTTCGTTCTGGCCGCCTTCTTTTACGTTGCCGGCCTGTTGGTCACCTTGTTGACCACCCTGCTGACCGCCAGTCTGCTGGCCCTGTGCCGGATTGCGTCCCGGCGCTTCAGCGCTCTGGCCGCCCTGTTGACCGGCGCCTGCACCAGCGCCACCTTCCTTCATTCCCTGATTGCGTTCACGATCGTCTGCCATATCTGTTCCTCCCCTTTTGTAGATGATTGAAAGTTATGGGCTGAACGATCAGCCCGCTTGTGTTCATTACCCTAATCAATGAACGTGCCAAGCTCGCGCCTGAGGAATTTCACAGAGAATCGGATTTCGAAGGAGAGCATGCGGGCGCAAATCAATACACCAGCATCACAAACCAGAACACGAGGAAGTCTCTCGACTTGATCTTCATCTCACCAAAGCGGCAACGCGATTTAAACCTGTCGCTAAATCATGGCATGAATGTGTCCGTCCCAATTGATTCGCGCATCTAACGGCCGGGTTTTGCGTTATACTTCGCGACTTCAAACCTGCCGGACAGATTGAAAGGGGACCCGATGAAAAAAACGCTTATCGCAACTGCCGCCGTGCTGGCACTGCTCGCCAGCGCGCTCTACGCCTTCGGTGATATCGCGCGGCCCAAACCAACACCGAGGACACTGTTGTATAGCGGCCTAACCATTACCACCGATCCGCAAGCCTTTGAGGCGCGGCTGGTTATTTCTGAAAACACGCTTAAGAACTTGCAGGAGGCGGGTGCGCGCAATGGTGGTGACGCGGCGTTGTCTCAACGCATTATGCACAGCTCCAGCCGGACGATTACGGCGGGTTTGTTCATGTTTCTCGCGATATCATTTGCCGGGATTTGGTTTGCGCGATCGAACCAGCGCCGGAGTACGAAGGCGATTGCCACCGTGATCCTGGTAGGAGCGATATTCGGTATCGGCACGATTATGGTTCGCGCCAATGCGGGACCTCCGGGATACATTCGCTACCAGAACCTGCCGCAAAATTTGAAAGACGGTAAAGTGACGCGCGGCGGCGTGTCGGTAGAAGTCGTGGCGGGCGACGACGACATCAAGCTGATCATTCCAATGCGTAAATCGAGCAAGCCGAGCGAAGAATAAAAAGTAATTTGGAGTGCGGCGGCTTGACGCCGCTTTTTCCATCGGCACCGATCTCAAAAGAATGAGAAAGCGGTGTCAAGCCACCGCACTCCAAAAGCCACGCAGAACGCGCGCTTTAATATGGAACGAATCGAAAACATTTCGGTGACGACATGGTCCGGGCAAAAGACGTCCGCGCAAACACGGGTGTCCGCCGGAGTGTTCGCGACCATCGTTGTCGGCAGTGCGTTGGTTTCGGCCGCGCTGGCGAGCTGGCTGCCGCTGCAATTGTCAATCGTCTCCGTATTCCTGTTCGCCGGACCGCACAACTGGTTCGAGGCTCGTTACTTCCTGATGCGCTTGCCGGCGCGCTTTGGCAGGTCACGCAACTTCTTCATCGTGGCTTTCAGCGGCATCGGCCTGCTGACTCTGGCTTATGTCTCACTGCCCGCACTCTATTATTCAAATGTGTGGTCGGGTGCGAATTGGCCTAACGCAATTGGCGTCTGGAATACGCTGATGATTCTGTGGATCGGCGGGCTGGTGCTCATGCGCGGCAGACAGAAGGCCAATCGCGATTGGTTCTGGGTACTGCCAATCGCGTTTACGCTTTGCAGTTTGAATTGGCTCTCGCCCGAACTTTTCAGTCTGGCAATCGTTTACGTCCACCCGCTGGTGGCGCTGTGGTTTCTCGATCGTCACCTGCGCCGCGCGAAACCCGAATGGTTGAGCACTTATCGTCGCTGTTTGATGTTCCTGCCGTTGCTGCTTGGCTTGATGTTATGGCAACTTTCGCGAACGACTTCGCTCGCGGATGACAACGGATTGTTCTGGCGCATCACGCAACACGCCGGCGCAGACCTACTGCCCAACGTTTCGAGTCACATGTTGGTTTCGACCCACCTATTTCTCGAGCTGCTGCATTACGGCGTCTGGATTTTCGCCTTGCCGTTAATTGGTGCGACCGGCGCGGTTTGGAGCGTCCAATCAATTCCCGTCGCGAGGCATTCACGTGGTTTTCCAAAACTGATCGCGGCGTTTTTGATTTGCGGATTGTTTGCCGTCTTGCTTTTGTGGTTTGGCTTTTCGGCAAACTATTCAATGACGCGCGATATCTATTTCACCGTGGCAATGGCGCATGTGCTGGCTGAGGCGCCTTTCCTGTTGCGCATGATCTGATTGAAGTGCGGCGGCTTGACGCTCCTTTTTGTCGCACTGGAAACAAAGCGCCGTCAAGCCGGCGCACTCCACAATGTCCCCTTCCGAACTCTGGCGTTTTCTGCTCGTCGGCTATCCACTCACCATTCTCATCGAAACGCCGATTCTTTTGCTGGGGCTTTCGCGGCGTCATTCAACTAAACGAAGATTGGCCGCGGGGGTGTGGCTGACGGCGTGCACGTATCCAATCGTCGTGCTCGTGCTGCCGCTGATCTTAGCCGGCTTTTCGCGCATCACTTATCTGGCGGTAGCCGAAACGTTTGCACCCGTGGCTGAATGCGCGCTTTTTTGGAGCGCCTATGGCAAATCCGCGGAAGTAGGAAAACGATCGATGTGGCAGGACTTCGCCACCATTGTGATCGCGAATCTCGCGTCTTTCATAGGTGGCGAAATAATCGCGGCTTATGGCTGGTTCGGCTGGTTTGCCTGAACCGGATCAAAATTCGGCGAGACATCGGGACGAATCATTTCGGTATTACGCATCCGGCGTTTGCGGTACCAGAGGAAGAAGACCAAACCCGCCGCGCCTAGAATCAGCGCCGCGACCACCAGCATGACGACCACGGCGACTGCCACGCCGACTCCCGTCGTCACCGGATCGGGGGCTACGTCAATTAAGGCTGTTCCTGTCATTCTTCCGCTTCTCCATTGATGACCCGGGCGAGGATGTCGGGATCGACGTTGCCGCCCGAAAGCACGACCCCAATCTTCCGGCAGTGTGCCGGCAGCTTGCGATAAAAAACGGCGGCAGCGGCCGCCGCCCCTGAAGGCTCAACCAACAGTTTCATTCTGAAAAGCATGAACCGCATGGTGGCGAGAATCTCGTCGTCGCTAACGGTCAGCACCTCGTCTGCATTCGCGCGCGTAATCGGAAACGTCAGAGCGCCCGGGGTCTGAACCCGCAGGCCGTCAGCGATAGTCGGTGGCGGAGTAATCTTGACGCGTTCGCCTTTATTAACTGATTGGAGCGTATCGTTTGCAGTTTCGGGCTCGACGGCGAAGCATTTGATTGACGGCTTGATTGATTTTGCGGCGGTGCTTACGCCCGCGAACAATCCGCCGCCGCTGCAAGGCGTGGTGACCGCGTCGAGATCGGGATAATCCGCGAGCAACTCCATACCCGACGTACCCTGGCCTGCCATGATTAGATAATCGTCGTAGGCTGGAATCATGACAAGGTTTTCGCGTTCGCCGATCTCGCGTCCAAACGCATCGCGGTCATCCTTGTGCCGATTGAAGACGCGAATGTCTGCGCCATACGAGCGCATGCCCGCAACTTTCATTTGCGGCGCGTCGTCAGGAATGCAGACTACCGCGCGAGTGCCGGCCTCGCGCGCGGCCAGCGCGACCGCTTGCGCGTGATTACCCGACGAGACAGCAATCACTCCACGCTCTTTTTCAGCATCGGTCAGCGAGCGAATCTTGTTGGTTGCGCCGCGAGCCTTGAACGCCCCGGCGCGCTGAAGGTTTTCGCATTTGAAGAAGACCTCGCACCCGGCAACTTCGTTGAATGACCGCGAAGTCATCACCGGTGTGCGATGGACGCGGCCCGCAATTCGCGCCGCCGCTTGTTCGATCAATTCAAAAGTCAGCATTTGTAAGCCAATTCTACCGGAGTCTCGCGAATTACGATTAGCAGAGTCAACCCCAACTTCGAATTAAACGGAAGCGGCGGCAATCCTGATTACGAGGAGATCGCCTTAGTACGCTGAATAAATCGCAGACTCAGGCGGAGGCCAAACTCGGCTGATCTCTCAATTGCATCTCAAAGACGTCGGCGAAATTCTCGACGATGCGGTTCTCTACTTCTGTCAGTGACACCTCACGGCCAAGCAATTCCTTCATCGAAGTCACGGGCTCGCCTTCGCAAGGCACGATGAGGTTGAAGTAGCTGAGGTCTGTATTCACATTCAGCGCGAAGCCGTGCGTCGTCACCCAACGCGCGATGTGAACTCCGATGGCCGCGACTTTGCCGCGATCAGTGTGCGCGCCGGTCAAGCCTTTGATGCGGAACGCCTTGATGTCAAAGTCACGCATCGTGCGAATCAAAACGTCTTCGAGATCGCGCACGTAACGATGAACGTCTTCGCGATCGGGGCTTAGTTTAATAATCGGATAACCGACCAACTGACCGAGACCGTGATAAGTAGTTTTGCCGCCGCGGTTCGTTTCAAAGACTTGAATCGTTCGTGCTGCCAAAGTCTCGTCTGATGCGAGCACACCATCAGCCGACGAGCGTCTGCCGAGAGTTAAAGTATGCGGATGCTCGAGCAGCAGCAAGGTGTCTGGTTGTTCGCCGGTCAGCACCGCGCGCTCAGTTTGTTTTTGAAGCTTGAGCGCCGCTTCGTAATCAATCCGGCCAAGACGTAGAACTTGCAAGCTTCGCTGTTGCATGAATTCACTCGTACTCTAACACGGGCCGAAATTACCGCGATTCGACTTGACCCGGCAACACTCATTGAAGCACGCTTGAGTTACCAACGACAGGAGTCAGCCAATGAAGAGAATCATCATCGCCATCTGCATCTTGATTTGTCTGTCAACCGCATCAATGGCCCAGACGCGTAAGCGTCAGACGACCAAGAAACCGGCGACGACATCGAAGACGACATCCACCACCGAGGCCACTGCGGCCGTCAGGACGGACGGAGCCAACCGCGTCGCAAACCAGATTAAGAACCTGTCGCGATTTCTCTATCTCGTCGGCGGAGTCGTCAAGGGCATCGAAGCAATCGACGCGCAAGCGAAAGACGGACAAACGTCGCCGACCAATGAAAAGAACAAAGCCCAGTTGCGCGCCAGCTTCACCGATTTCCGCGTTGGCCTGGATTCGCTGGAAGTTTATTTTCGCAGTACGCCTGAGCTGCAGCCTTACTACACCAAACTTGTCGGCTCAGCGTCAGGAGCGGCGACCGCTGAGCAGCAGGCAATGTCCGGTCAATTCAATCAGGCGTCCAACACATTGCTGGGCGTCATCGGCCGGTTGACTGACGTGCTAGTGGCGATGCCCTGATTGAATCAAGCGGACATCTGACGCTGTATACGGCTGGCCGGTTATTCCAGACGATAATTCGGCGCTTCCTTAGTAATTACGACATCGTGCACGTGCGATTCGCGCAGGCCGGCAGCGGTCACACGCAGGAACTTTGTCTGCTCCTGAAACTCTTTGATGTTGTGACAGCCGGTATAGCCCATCCCGGAGCGCAGGCCGCCGACCAGTTGGGTCACCATCTCTGCCAGCGTTCCGCGATAAGGCACGCGACCTTCGATTCCTTCGGGCACCAGCTTCGATTCCATCTCTGTCTTTTCCTGCGCGTAGCGATCGCGCGAGCCTTCGCGCATCGCGCCAATCGATCCCATGCCGCGGTACATCTTGAAGCTACGGCCTTGATAGAGAATAACTTCGCCCGGCGCTTCCTCAGTTCCGGCAAAGAGCGATCCGATCATCACGACGTCGGCGCCGGCGGCAATTGCCTTCGCCATGTCGCCTGAGAATTTCACGCCCCCGTCAGAAATGATGGGCACGCCCGTGCCTCGAGCGGCGGCTACGCATGATTGAATCGCCGAAATTTGCGGCACGCCTGCGCCGGTGACGACGCGGGTCGTGCAAATCGATCCCGGTCCGATGCCGACTTTCACCGCGTCAACGCCGGCATCGATTAATTCGCGAGTGCCTTCACCCGTGCCGACATTGCCGGCGATCAATTGCGTGTCCGGGTAACGGCGTTTGATTTCCCTCACGGCTTCGATCACCCGCACCGAATGGCCGTGCGCGGTGTCGATTACCAAGCAATCGACGCGCGCTTGGACCAATTCGTCCGCGCGTTCTTTGAAGTCACCGGTGGCGCCGATGGCCGCAGCTACTCGCAAGCGTCCGAGATTATCTTTCGCGGCGGTAGGATATTTAATCGCCTTCTGGATATCTTTGACGGTAATCAGGCCCTTCAGATGCTTGTCATCATCGATTACCAGCAGCTTCTCGATGCGATGTTCCTGCAAGACGGCCTTCGCCTGATCCAGGGTCGTGCCAACTGGCACAGTCACGAGCGGTTGTGGCGTCATTACTTCGGACACTGATAGATCGAAGCGCGTTTCAAATCGCAGGTCGCGATTGGTGATGATGCCCACCAGATGACCGTCTTCATCGACGACCGGGACGCCGCTAATGTGATAGCGCTCCATTACGTTCAGCGCTTCCCGCACCGGGCGATCCTGACGAATCGTCACCGGATCGACGATCATCCCTGATTCCGATCGCTTGACTTTATCGACTTCGGCCGCCTGCCGTTCGATGCTGAGGTTCTTATGGACGACGCCGATGCCGCCCTGTTGCGCGATGGCGATCGCCAGCGAGGCTTCGGTCACGGTGTCCATCGCCGACGAGCACAAGGGAATTTGTAAGCGGATGCCGCGGGTGAATTGGGTCGAGGTGTCAGTCTCTGTCGGCAACACGTCCGAACGCGCCGGTACTAACAAGACGTCGTCGAAGGTAAGGCCTTCCGGAATATTTTCGATAATCATGAACTAGTAATTGCTCCTTCCAAATTTGCGAGAGGTTAGAGATTAGAGGTTAGAGGCTAGCAAAACTCCAGAGACTACCCCTGCTCCTGGAGTAAGAATCCTGATCATGGCCGCAACGTTTGCAACTAATAATCGATGTGACGAAATTAATGACACTAACCTCTGACCTCTTATCTCTAGCCTCTGCCTGAATGCCTTCGGAACCTTAGCCAATAAAAAAAACCCGCTCACATGCGGGCCTTCTCAGATTTCTCGCAGTTTTGCGCACGGCTGCGCGGACGCAGCCATAAAAATAAAAAACTTAGGCGATGGAGTCGTGCCGACCCTCCTTGATCGTATGAGAACTCAGCATTGCCGGTTTGATAATCAGCGCCAACCGCTGGCCGCCGTGTGGTTCGTGAGCGCTGCGATCGCGTTGGCTCTTTTGATAAAAATGCAGACCCGCCCAAACAGCCAGCGACAGCGCCGCCAGAATAATTATGGCCAGGATCAACGTCTTGACGCGTGAACGACTACTTGTGACGCCATCATCAGTGTAAACGAGCGAGTGATGCGACTTCGATCCGTCATCGTCAGATTCGCCACGCTCACGCAGCGTGCGCGAATAGTCTTCCAGTGCCGCGTGTTCGTCGACGCCCACAAACTTGGCGTAAGCGCGAATAAAACTGCGATTGAAAATACCACCGGGCAGACGCTTGTAGTCGTCGCCCTCGATGGCTTCCAGGTACCTGATGGAGATGCGTGTCTGCTCGGAAATCTCGCGCAGAGCAATCCCCCGCTCCTCGCGTGCGAGTCGCAGTTTTTCTCCGATGCTCTGAGACATTTCGACTGAGTCGATCCTAAGTCAACGCGGGTCGCCCAGGGTCTGGTTCGCGTTCACCAGTCTGTCAATGCGAACGCAGCCAAAACCTGAACGTTGGCGCGCACTATAACGCTCGCTTGGAAACCTTGTCAAACATATAGTTTGCGTAATTCGCCGAAGCACTGGCCGCAATTCGCCTCTCTTGATTCTTGCGCTCCGCGGTGGTAGCTTGGGGCGTAATCGGTTTTGTTTTTTAACTTCTACAATCTTAAAAAAAGTGAGGACTGACGGAGATGCCCCTTGAAGCACTCGGAATGGTCGAGACGAAAGGTTTTGTTGGCGCCGTCGAAGCCGCGGACGCAATGGTTAAAGCGGCTAACGTGCAACTGCTCGGCAAGGAATACATTGGTGCGGGATATGTAACTGTCTTCGTGCGCGGTGATGTCGGCGCGGTGAAGGCGGCGACCGATGCCGGCGCCGCGGCAGCGCGTCGCGTAGGCGAACTGATTAGCGTCCATGTAATTCCCAGACCGCATGCGGAAGTCGAGCGCGTGTTGCCGGTGGGCGGACAAACCGGTTACAGCCCGGATGACCAGGCCCAATTAGGCGGCGGAGCGCGCGGACAGTTGGGTCAGGGCGACGCCGGTCGATCATTGAGCGCCCGCGAGGGTTCACGCGAACGCGCGAAGTAACGCGCATTAGATTTTTGATTTTAGATTCCGATTTGAAACCGGCGTTTGTCGAATGCATCATGCCGAATCACAAATCTGAAATCTAAAATCAAAAATCAAGGAGCCTGTCATGTCGGCCGACAAAGATTTACTTTCGGTGCAGCAAGCCCGCGACCTGGTCGAGGCCGCGCATCGCGCGCAAGCGGAAGTCGCGCGATTCGATCAAGCGAAAATCGACCGCATCTGCGACGTCATGGCCAAGGCCGCGTTGCGTGAATCGCCACGCGTGGCCGCGCTCGCGGTCGAAGAGACCGGCTACGGCATCGCCGAAGACAAGCAGGTTAAGAATCAATTCTCGGCCGAGATCGTCTGGAACTATTTTAGAAACCTGCGTACGGTGGGCGTGGTTTCTGAGACTAAGGACGTGGTCGAAATTGCCAGTCCGCGCGGCGTTGTTTGCGCGATAATTCCATCGACAAATCCTACCTCTACGGCCATCTTCAAGATCTTAATCGCAATCAAGTCGCGGAATGCGCTTGTCCTTTCGCCGCATCCCTCAGCCGCGCGCTGTATCAACGAAACTGTGAAAGCGATGCGTGAGGCCGGAATCAAGGAAGGCCTGCCGGCGGACGCGATTGGTTGCATGACGACGGCGACCATCGAAGGCACCGAAGCGTTGATGAAGCACAAGATGACCGCGGTCATTCTGGCAACCGGCGGAATCGGTCTGGTGCGCGCAGCCTACTCATCCGGCAAACCCGCGTTTGGCGTCGGACCGGGCAACGTGCCGGTCTTCATCGAACGATCCGCGAATGTGCCGAAAGCGGTGCAGGATATTTTGACAGGCAAGTGTTTCGATAACGGAACCATCTGTGCTTCCGAGCAGGCGATCGTCTGCGATGCGCCTGTGGAGTCGGCGGTGCGCGAACAATTCAAATTGCAGGGCGCACACTTTCTCAGCCAATCAGAAGCCGACCAACTCGGGAAGATCGTTGTTACGCCGCAACGAGGTCTGAATCCAGGCATCGTCGGCAGATCAGTCGAGAAGATTGCCGGCATGGCGGGCATCAGCGTGCCGCCGGGAACGCGTTGCCTGATCGCGAACGTCGGCGGCGTCGGCCGCGACTTTCCGCTATCGATGGAAAAGCTTTCGCCGATTCTGGCTTTTTACGTCGAAGACGGAATCGACCGTGGCGCGGCTCGCTGCAACGAGATCCTGCATTACGGCGGCATGGGCCACACGGCCGGAATTCACACCGGATCACGCGAAGCCGCAGTTCGCTACGGCGCCGAAATGCCGGCGTCACGCATAACCGTGAATACGCCCACGACGCACGGAGCCATCGGATTCTCGACAGCGCTGCCGCCGTCGATGACCCTCGGTTGCGGATCATGGGGCGGCAACGTGACTTCAGATAATGTTTCGCCGCTTCATCTGATGGACATCAAGCGCGTGGCTTTTGAAACGCGGCCGGTGGCCAGCAAGCGTCCGGCAGTTGCGACTCAGCCGAATGTGATGCCGCAGCCACAACCGCAAGCGGCGATGACGCCGTCGCCGACACCGCCTTCGGCGCGACCTTCGGCGCCGAAAGTAAGCCGTGAAGAAATCGCCGCGATCGTCGATCGCTTCCTGGCTAATCGTCAGCCCGAACCTGCGCCTTTGCCATCACCGCCTGCGCGCGTGGCGGCTCCGCCAGCCGGTGCGGGAAATGGCGGGGCATCAAGACCATCACCGGCGCCGTCGGCTTCGAACGGACATCAAGCTGCGGACTTTGTCAGCGAAGACGACGTCCGCCGCGCGATTCAGAAAGGCGAAAAAATCTACGTCGGACCGAAAACGATCATTACGCCTTCCGCGCGCGATATCGGTGATCCGGCCGAGGTGTTCGCAAAGGCTTAATTGTCAGTAGTCAGTAGTCCGTTGTCAGTTGCAACGGAAGAATCGACTGACGACTGACGACTGACGACTGACTACTGACATGTTTCTAGGCAAAGTCATCGGCACAGTTTGGTCGACCAAGAAGACGCCTGATCTTGAGGGCGTCCGGTTCTTGATTGTCCATCCGTACGACCTCGATCATGAGCCCACCAAGAACGTGGTGGTGGTTGCCGATCGGCTGGGTGCGGGCGCGGGCGAAACAGTGATGTGTGCCTACGGCAAAGCGGCGCGCACAGCGATTGGAAACCAGGACATGTCCATCGAGGCGGCGGTCGTTGGCATCGTCGATCGCGTTGATTTGGCAGAAACTCAGTCTGAGGAATTGCGCGAAGTGGCGCAGTCGCTCGGCCGCGACAACGGTCGACGATGAAGGTAGAGGTTAGAGGCTAGAGGTTAGAGGTTAGTCTCGGAGCCGAGAGAGGTTGCAGGACGCTTAGACTAAACTCTAATCTCTGAACTCTAACCTCTAGCTTTGTATGGTTGAGGGTAGCGGTTAGAGTTTAGTCTCGTCTCGGATCGAAAGAGGTTGCAGGACGCTTAGACTAAACTCTAATCTCTGAACTCTAACCTCTAGCTTTGTATGGTCGAGGGTAGCGGTTAGAGTTTAGTCTCGTCTCGGATCGAAAGAGGTTGCAGGAC
>JBIOZK010000217.1:0-26882 GCA_044870975.1 Pyrinomonadaceae bacterium | reverse complement strand
AAAACTACAACTATGAATAGCGATTAACCGGCTGATCGCGCTGAAAAGTGGCGAATAATCGTGGCTCAGACAGTAGGTGAGGTTGGGCGCGGGAGTTGCATTTCTGGGAGCGAAATTAGTCTCAGTTTTCGCTGAAACTACACCGCCAAGTCCGGATTTGGCAATTAAGTCCGTTAAAAGTTGCAACTTCTGCTTAGCCGAATCCTTTGGTTTAGCAAAACATACCACTCTCGGAGGAGCCCAATGAGAAATTTGTTTTCGAAGTTCTTTCTTGTTTTTGGGGTCCTGGCGCTCGTGAGTCTTCCCGTTTTTGGGCAGGCCACCTCGACAGGATCGCTTACCGGAACCGTCACTGATCCCAACGGCGCAGTCGTTGCCGGTGCAAGTGTGACGGTCACGAGCAATATGACTGGCCAGGAGTTTACGGCCAAGACCAATGACGAGGGTATCTTCACCATCCCCACGTTAACTTCAGGCCTCTACACCGCCACGATTTCAGTCAAGAATTTCAAGCAGGCAAAGGTAACTGAGATCAAGATCGACGCCGGCAAACCTGCCAGTATTCAGGTCGCCCTCGAAGTCGGTTCACAAGATCAGACGGTGACAATCGTAGGTAGCGCGGAGCTGCTGCAGACGCAAACGGCGACTGTTGGTACTACGCTGACGGGCCGTCAGATTACCGACATCCCGACTGCTTCGCGCGATGCACTCGATCTCGTGCTGGCGATGCCGGGTACTACGACCCCCGGTCGCCCGCGCACCTCGACTGTCAACGGCCTGCCGAAAGGCGCGCTCAATATCACCCTCGACGGCATCAACGTGCAGGACAACACGCTCAAGTCAAGCGATGGTTTCTTTACCTACGTTCGTCCCCGCACTGACGCTGTCGCGGAAGTTACGGTTTCCACTTCAAACCCCGGCGCCGAGAGTTCTGCTGAAGGCGCGGTCCAGATTAAATTCGTGACCCAGGGCGGCACGAACGAGTATCACGGCGGCGGTTATTGGTATCACCGCAACCCGGCCCTCAATGCGAACTATTGGTTCAATAATCGCGACCTGGCGGCCGACCCGGTTACGCACAAGGCGCCGCAACAGCGCATTCTGCTCAACCAGTTCGGTGTGAAGGTAGGCGGACCTATTTCGCTGCCCAAGGTTTGGGACGGCAAAGACAAGCTGTTCTTCTTCGTAAACTACGAAGAGTATCGCTTGCCTGAGAAGAGCGTGCAGCGCGTACGCACCATCTACACGCAGGATGCCGCCAATGGTATCTACAAGTTCAATACCACCAGCCAGACCTATGCGCCGCCCGCGGGCGTAACATGTACGACCGGCGCCACGCGCACCTGCTCGGTCAACGTTCTGACGATGGCCGCGGCGTCAGGTCTGCTGGCCACCCTCGATCCGACGATTCAGAAATTGAATGCTGATATTCGGGCATCAGTAGGCACGGTGAACGGCATACTAACGCCGGTTGCGAGCAACCCGAACGTCGAGCAGTTCGGTTTCTTCAATGTCGGCGGACAGACTCGCCGTTTCCCGACTGTGCGTCTGGACGCGAATCTTGGAAAGAATCACCACCTCGAGAATATTTCAAACTATCAGCAGTTCGACGGCGTGGTTGATTTCTTGAATGGTGTCGATCCGGCATTCCCCGGATTTCCAAATCATGGTGCTCAAACCTCGAATCGTTTCTCAAACACCTCGGCCTGGCGTTGGACTATCACGCCGAATCTGGTGAATGAAGCGCGCTTTGGTTTGACGGGCGGTACCGCCAAGTTCTTCGGCGATGTCACCAACGCGCAGTTCGTTAATCAGGGTGGAGTGGCTCTGAACCTTAATAGCCCGGGCTTTGGCGCCAGCAACGCTACCGTGACGACTGGTCCGGAACTCCGCAACGCGCCAGTGAAACAGTTCAACGATAATTTGAGCTGGGTCCATGGCAATCATGCGTTCAACTTCGGCGGCAGCTTTACGCGTCTCAATCTGTGGATCACCGACGCGGTGATCGTGCCGACCGTGAACTTTGGTATTAGTTCGACGCTCGCTGGTGACACGGCCGCTTACAATGCTTTCCTGCCGTTGAACGCTACGGTAGCCCAGCAGGGCAATGCCGCTAACCTTTATGCGTTGCTGACTGGTCGCATTTCGTCGCTGACTCGCCAGACGACCTTGAGTGAGACCACCGGCAAATATACTCCGCAAGGTTTCTACACCAGCCGCGCACAGCAAACCGAATATGGCTTGTATGTGCAGGACACCTGGCGATTCCGGCCGAACGTTACTCTAACCGGCGGCGTGCGTTGGGAAGTTCAGGGGCCGTTCACTTCGTTGAATGACACCCTGACGAAAGTTAGTTACGCCGGCTTGTTCGGCGAATCCGGCGAAGGCAATCTGTTTAAGCCGGGTACTCTAACAGGGTCGCCAAGCACCTACACGCGCTTCGCGCAGGGCGACAAGACGCACAATACTTCTTACGGCAACTTCGCGCCCAGCGTTGGCTTTACCTGGAGTCCCAACTTCAAGTCTGGCTTACTCCACAAGTTGGCTGGCGAATCGGGACAGACGGTGCTGCGCGGTGGTTTCTCGATGGCTTACGTTCGTGAGGGTCTCAACACTTTCTTGAGCATCATCGCGGGCAACCCCGGACAAGTCATCAGTGCTAATCAGAACATTAACGGTACTCCATACCCATTAACCTTTGGCAATTACTTTCGGAATGGCATTCCGGCCATCGATCCATCCATTCCGACGCAGCCGGTACTGCCTAACACGGGAACGATTACCGATGGAGTCAACATTTTCGATCCCAACCTGAAGACCGGTTACGTCGAATCATGGACCATGGGTATTCAGCGCGAATTTAAGAAGGACAACGTCATCGAGATTCGATACGTTGGCAATCGCGGCCATCAACTCTGGCGACAAGTCGATCTCAACGAAATCAACACCATTGAGAACGGCGCGTACAAAGAGTTTCTTTTGGCCCAGCAAAACGTGCTCGCCAATCTCGCGGCTGGTCGTGGATTTACTATGAGGTATTTCGGTGCGGGTACGGGAACGAACCCATTGCCGATTGCTTTCATGAACATCCAAAACAAAACCGTTGGTGGCGTGACCCAGGATCCAAACAATGCGGCCCACTACACCAGCACTTTGTGGGCGAACACGACGATTCTGGGACCGCTCAATCCGCTTAGCCCGAACTCCGGTGCGGGCCGCTGTTGCCCGGGCTACTGGGGAATCTTTGCGGGCACCGGCAACGAAGGCACGTTCGCTCCGCAACGCGCTTCCTGGGGCTTCCCGTCGAACTTCTGGGTCGTCAATCCTGGCAAGCGTGGCGGTGCTTTTATTATCAACAACGGCCAGCAATCGTGGTACGACGCGGCCACCATTGAATTCCGCCGTCGTCTGTCGCACGGACTGCTGATCCAGTCGAACTACACGTTCGGCAAGGCGTTGTCTAACGCCTACGCCAGCAGTTCGGTGGTGTTCGATCAGCCGGCTACCTTGCGTGATTATCATCTGCGCAAGGATGTCTCGCCGTTCGACATCACTCAGGCCTTTAAGACGAACTTCATTTATGAACTGCCAATTGGTCGCGGGAAGCAATTCCTCGGCAACTCAAAAGGCATCGTGAATGGCGTCCTCGGAGACTGGACCTTCAACGGCAATATCCGCATTCAGAGCGGTTCGGCGATCAGTTTTGGCAACGTCCAACTGGTAGGGATGTCCAGGAAAGATTTGCAGAAAGCGATTGGTATCTATCGCGATCAGCCGAATTCGGACAACTCCAACAACACTCGTGGCGATATTTGGTACCTGCCGCTGGATATTCGACTGAATACGTTCCGTGCGAATAACACTTCGTTCACTTCCGCCGGCGCAATTTACACACAAGGCGCTCCGTCGGGACGGTTTATCGCTCCGGCCGGATTCAATAATTGCGTCCAGGCCTATACGGGTCAGTGCGGATTCAACAACCTGGTCATCAAAGGACCAGCGTTCTTCCGTTATGATCTCAGCCTGGCGAAGAAGATCAAGTTCACGGAACGCATGAATTTGGAAATGCGCGCTGAGGCCTTGAATGCCTTCAACAACATCAACTTCCTGGTCGGGTCCGCCGGTAGCGACGTAAACGCGATTGGTGGTCTCGGTGCCGGAACTTTCGGCCGTTACACCGCAGCCTATCAGGACATCTCGACCACCAACGATCCAGGTGGCCGGCTGATCCAGTTGGTGTTGCGCCTTAACTTCTAACCTGACGCCTCGGCGTTTTCGAAAGAGGAGAGGGGCGTTCGCGTCCCTCTCTCCGTTTTATTAGGAATCATCTCCGGCGTTTTTGATATAAGCACGTCTCTCCCGGCAGGCGTCCTTTTATCAGAGACGCGCCATGAGACGCCTAACCCGCCGCGATTTTGTTTCCTTGATTTCGGCATCGTTAGCTAGTGGCGCGCTTACCCGAGCCATCCCCTTAACTCAAACTCTCGCTGCGCCCCTCAGACCGCGAGATTCCAGCCAAACCAAATCGTCGAAAGAATGCTGGCTGGATGTCTGTGCGCCTTTTCTCGTAGAAGCACCCGAAGCCGGCATCCGTTCCGAGATCTTTCTCACTTCCGACACCTTTGTCGGACGCACCGGCTACCAGGACGGCGCTGATGCGACTGAGTATGAGATTTATCTTTATGACGCCGCCGGAAAGCCGGTCGGACAGAATGGCGTGGCCAGAAAATTTGTCGTGCCGGCGATGCAGACGACTGTGCTCAAGCTTTCCGAATTGCTCGGCGAGCAGCAGACATTCTGGGGCGGAATGCAGGTTCGCTTGCGTCCCAAGGGTCGCCAATCAATGCATGTCAGCGACCTGTTCAGCTCAGCATTTGTTCGTTGGAAGACCGACAACTCGTTCGACAATGTCCATGCCAACCCCGATCCCTGGGAATGGAAACGGCCGCACAGCTTTTTTTACTCGATGCCGTTCCCGCCATTGGAACAGTACGAATGTGTCTTCAGTCTCTTCAATCCAAATAATGAAAAAAGCGCCGGCACCATCACGCTTCACAGTGAAGCGGGCGAAAAGTTGAAGGATCTTCCATACGAATTGGCGCCGCACGCGTCTTTGCTCCTAAATCTTCGGCGCGGAGATTTCGTCAGCGATTTCGCCAGCGCCTTCCAGTCAAGCCGCGGTCATCATCGGAACAAGTCACTACTAACGCCTGCGGGCGGGACGCTGGCCATTGTGAACCAGCCAGGCTCGCATAAGTCGTTTGGCTATCTGCTCATTCGGCGCAGCGGCAGTCCGCGCTTCAGTGTCGAGCATCCGATTCATCAGCCTCCGTTCAAACCTCTGGCAGTTGCGGCTCCTTTCGACGCGAACGGCAAATTCAAGCCGAAGAACATTCTCTATACACCCCTGGTATTCCGCGCGACCCAAATTGGGGGCATCACGCTGGACAGTCGATTTCATCTCAGTTCAGGTGCGCCCGTTGAGGAATTCCTCTGGGCCAAGCCATTCATTACCGATTCGTCTGGTCAGATCGCCTGGCAGGTGACCAGTAACACTCCGTTTCCGGGAACCGTTTCGCCGGATCAAATTCAACGCGAAACACTCAAACTCGGAGGAATGCAAAGCTGCAACTTCGCGGCGGCGGATCTTGCCCTGCCTAAGGTCTTTTCCGGCGGGATGTCTCTGGCCGTGGCGCCCACCACCAACCATACGCTGATGAAGGTCGAGTTGCGGGTCAAGGAATGGACGGCGCACGCCTTCACGCATTTTCGTCCGGGTTTGCAGTCCGCGCGCGGCTATCAGGCCTCAACCCCGCGTGGTGATCTGGCCACCGATTACATTGCCTGCGGGGCCCGGCTCGAACGATCGGGCGGCAAAAACATCCGTGATGAGATAGTGGCCGTCATTAATATTGACGACAAGGCCTTGACCGGTCATCCGGCGCTCGAGGTGTTTGCCGCGGGTGGTCTGGTGGCGCGAATTGAACTCGGTGAAGTCCCTGCCTACGCCACCCGTCATTACTTGCTTTCAGAACTGGCATCTGGAAGAATTGGCGCGCACGATTTGACCCTGCGCCTGGTTGACGAACGAGCCACCTTGCTCATGTCAGTCGTACATCTCGATTATGTCCGCCGGGATCTTTCTTTAGATCACGGTTCGGATCGGTTCTCGACATTCAATGATTACGGTTGTGCCGCCTCGGCATAACCAGTTTTACCCGCGCCGACGCGCGTAGCCCGTGAGTCCGTAGTAACCAATTTCCAGAGGAGCCCATCCAATGAAAAGAATTCTATTACTGTGTGTGGCGGTCGCTTTGTTCGCCACGACTGCCCTTGGCCAAAAAGACCAGAAGGAAAAGCCCTGGACCGAATGGTCAGAGAAGGAAGCCATGAAGATTTTGTCTGAGTCCGCGTGGGCCCAGACACAGAAAGAGTTGACCGATTCCACCGGCTCTGGTGGGTCGGCGATCACCAGCGCTGCCCAAAATGGAAACAGTGCGAATATGGTGATGAGCGAGACTGCTAAGGCCAACTCCGAATCAGGCCAAAGTGTTGGTCAAAGAAGTGTCACCCTGAATCTCATCTATAACGTGTCGTTCCTGACGGCCAAGCCGGTGCGCGCGGCGACCATTCGGATGGCGGAACTGAGGCACCCGGAGACACCTGCGGAGCGAGCCGCCGAGATGCGCACATTCGTCGATCGCGATTTCGGCGAGTACATCGTCGTGACGCTCAAAATGGATGGCACTGATAAGAAAAAGCTCGTGCCCATCAATCAATCCCTGACCGCTGCCAACATGGACAGCTTCAAAGATATCGTCTATCTGGAACGGAAAGACGGCAAGCGCGTGACATTGATGGATTATCGCGCGCCAGGTCCCGACCATTTGGGAGCCAAGTTTATCTTTCCGCGCATGTCCGAAGGTAAACCGTTCCTGGATGCCAATAGTGGCGAGGTGCGGGTCTACATGGAAATTAACAAATACAAGCTAAGCCGTAAGTTCAAAGTCGCTGACATGATGTATGACGGCAAGCTTGAATACTAACCACCCCGGGGCAAGGCAAGGTGACCATGAAGCAACGACAATTTGCGCGGCAGCGGCTGGTAAGAATGCTTGCGGTCGTGATCCTCATAGCGCTGCCGATCATCGGTTTCGCTCAAAAGCAAAATTACTCGTGGATGGAATTGCCGAAAAAGGACGCCGAGCGGGTGCTGACCAATTCCCCCTGGTCGCAAACCCAGATTGATACCGATGTCTCGGAACAGTTTTTTTCCCCGACCCGTCCCGGAACGGCATCGGTCGGCCAGGTAACGCCCGGGCGCGGATCGGTTTCGACTCAACAATCAATCAATAACAACCGGGCTGATCGCGGCGCCGTCAACGAGGCCATCAGCATCTCGTACCGGATCAGTTTTCTATCGTCACGTCCGGTGCGCCAGGCGCTGGCCAAGATGATTATTTCGGCTGAACGCGAGCCTAATGATCAACTGGTTAAGAGCCTGCAGGATTTTGTCGAGCGCGACTTCAGTCAATACATCGCGGTTGCTGTCACAGTCTCGTCTACTGACGGGCGCTTCTCAGGCCCGGCGTTGCAGGCAATCAACAGCGCGACGACCGGTACCTTAAAGAACAAGGCCTATCTCGAACGTCAGGACGGCAAGCGACTGTTTATCCAGCAATACCAGGCACCGATTCCGGACAACCTCGGAGCAAAATTCATTTTTCCGCGCGTCTTTGAGGGCGAGCGGTTTCTTAATTCGAACAGCGGCAGCGTCCGCTTCTACGCCGAATTCAATGACGGCTTCAAACTCAACATGAAATTCAAGGTCGCGGACATGATTTACGCTGATAAGCTTGAATACTGACTCACACAGAAAGGAACACCCCAATGAAAGCAAGAACCTTCAACCTAGTTCTGAGTCTGATCGTCGCGGGCAGTTTGGCGGCGGCAATGGCGCAAAAGGCTGACAAAAAATGGACCGAGTGGTCGAAGAAGGACGCGCAGAAAATCCTCGACGATTCCCCCTGGTCAAAGATTCAGAAGAACACGGACACATCGCAGCAGATGTACTCTCCCACCACGGCGGCCGGTACTGGACCGAGCGCCTCACAGCGGGCCGTAAACACCGAGCGCGCAGTCGTGGGCGCCACCAACCAGGCTACCAATGTTGATTTTCAAGTGCGATTTTTCTCGGCGCGTCCCATCAGACAGGCGATGGCGCGGCTGATGGAGCTTAATGCTGACGGGAAGATGAGTCCGGACCAAACTATGAAGCTTCATAACTGGGCAGAAATCAAGTCTGACGACTCGATAATCGTGACCGTGCTCTATAGCGGAACGGATCAGCGATACACTAATGAGGCGATGCAGGCGTTCAATAGCGCGGTTACCGCCACCTTGAAGAACGATACCTATCTCCAGCGCTCTGACAACAAGCAGCTGTTTCTCGAACAGTACGTCCCTCCGGGCGAGGATCACGTTGGCGCCCGCTTTATCTTTACGCGCAAGCCTGACGGTCAACTGTTCATCGATGACAGTACCAAAGAGATTCATTTTCACGCCAAGTTGGGAGGCGGCCTGGTGGTCGATCGCCGATTCAAAGTTGCCGACATGAAGTACGAAGGACAGTTGGAGTACTAGTCCCCGAATTTTTCACGTTTTGGGAAGCGACGCTGAGTTGTCAGCGTCGCATTTTGTTTTTCCGCCCTGATGCTTGATCGGAATTAGCAAAACAGGGATTATGCAACTGAATGAATTCCGTCTCGAACGATTTGGCTTTAGAGCCTTTAGGGGCGGGCGATTTGATTGACCGCGCCGTCCGGCTTTACCGCCGCCACTTCACCACGCTCATCCGCATCGCCGCACCGCCGGTATTGGTGGCCGCCTTAGGATCGATGATGACGACAATTGCGATCCGCGGACTGGGCGTTACTTCCAACGAGTTCAGTGTGCTGGGTTATGTCCTGCTTTTGCTCGCGGGCGGAGTAATCATCATCTGTGGATCGCTGTTCAGCTTGATCGTAATGGGCGGTGCGACCCGCAACCTGGTGGCCCACTTGTTATGGGACGAGCCGGTCGCATTTCGAACCACTTACCGCGCCGTCAAGTCGAGGTTCTGGGGATTACTCGGCGCGAGCGTGCTGGTCGCGTTATGGCTGGCGCTCTCCGCGAGTGTGGGGTCGGTGGCTTTTATGATGCTCTGGGGCCTGCTCATCTTCATGGTTGCGTTTGGTTCGCACATTTCGCCCTGGATTAGCACCATAGTCTTCACGGTCGCGACGTTAGTCGCCATCGCGCTCGCACTCATTCTCTTTTTTCTGCTTGCCGGACGCATGGCTTACGTGCCGCAGGCGCTGTTGGTGGAAGGCCGGTCGGTTGGCGCAGCGATTGGCCGTAGTTTTTCGCTGGCCAGCGGCAACATCAAACGGCTGATGGCCATGACGCTATTTACTTTTTTTGCCACTTATTCGGCGTTGGCGATATTGATTGTGCCGCTCGGCATTGTCGGCTGGATCAATGGCGCTGAGATTTCATACTTCGGCTCGCAATGGCCAGTGTGGTATAGCGTCGGCTATCAGGTCATTCTGCAATGCAGCCACATTTTGCTGGCGCCGATTTGGATGCTGGGTCTCTCGCTGCTTTACGTTGATGAGCGGGTCCGTCACGAAGGCTATGACATCGAATTGATGGCGGCGCGTCAACTTCCTGAGATGCCGAAGTTGCCGGGCGTCGTTTCGCCTTTCGCCCCGGCGCTGGTTACCGGCCGTGCGCCGCAATTCGTGCCACCGCCACCACGACCGTTGCACACCGCAACCACGCTGGGCTTGAACTGACTACGTGAATTTCATTCACCGGATAAATACGAACGGAGCCGCGCTGGCCGCGTCGATTGTCATTCTGCTGCTGTCAGTGGCAGCGGTGCGAGCATCAACGCTCGACGATTACCACGCCCGGCTCAGGCAGGTGGTGTCTCTATTCGACGACTATCAGCGCGCTGAGAGCGGTCACGGACAAAATGTTGCGACGCTGAACCTCAGTTTTGCGCGACAGCAGTTGCCCTCCAAAGAGACCGTTGATTTCCGCGGTCAAAGCATCCACGTCGATAATTCCTGGCTCGATAACGATCTCAAAGAGTTTGAGAGAGCCAACAAATCAACTGAACGAGTTGCGATCGTGGCTCGCATAAAGGAACGTCTCCAGGCCATTGAGCAGCACGTTCAGGAGTTGCAAACGGCCACCGTGCGGCCCGGCGATAAAGATGTCGAGAAGGGGCGTCTCGCGGAAATACTCCGGCGACCGGAATATGTGCCGGCGGCTCCGCAAGGGAACGCGATGGAGAGACTTATCGACCGGCTGTTACGTTGGCTGGCGAAGCTATTTCCAAAGTCCAAGCCGATTCAGCCGAGCAATTCGCGTTGGGTTGCAAACGGAGCCCAAATTATCGTCATTGGCGTCTGCCTCGGACTGATTGTCTTGCTTATCTGGAAGTTCGGGCCCCGTCTGCTGAGCGGGCGACGGCAGAAAAAGAAGAAACGCGAAGCGCGGATTGTACTTGGCGAAACGCTGGAACCGAATCAGACGGCTGCCGATTTGTTGGCGCAGGCCGAGGTTCTGGCGCGCGAAGGAAATCTGCGAGCCGCAATTCGCAAGGCATATATCGGTTTGCTGTGTGAACTTGCTGATCGCAAAGTGATCAGCCTGGCGCAATACAAGACCAACCGCGATTATCTTAATTCGGTTCGGGACAAGGGCTCGTTGTACACGTCAATGCGCAAGCTGACCAACATCTTCGAATTACATTGGTATGGGTTCGTGCCCGCCGGCGAAGCGGAATGGGACGAGTTTCGGGATGGGTATCGGAAGATCTTTCGGGAGTGAAGAGTGACAAGTGACAAGTGACAGAGCTTGTTCGTCCACTAGTCACCGTCACGCGCACGAAATCTTTGAATTGCATTCGCCGGCTGTTGAAGAGGATTGATTTCCGATGGTTGCGGTAAGCATTTAGGAGTGAGAAACGACAACTCGAGGTGGTTTTGCTCGTCACTCGTCACTAGTCACTAGTCACCTATCTCATGCGCCAACGCCTAGTCATCATCATCACCCTCATTGCCGTGGTCGCGGTGCTGGTCTTGATAAATGTAGCCTCCTACGTGAAGGTTGAAGCAACGCCGGACAGCGAGATATCGCCTGATCGGTCAACCTACAACGGTGGGCCAACCGGGACGCGCGCCCTATATGACTTCCTGCATGAGTCGGGATACGACGTGACACGTTGGCGCGATTCAACCGCGCCGTTATTAAGTTCGATGGGGCCGAAACCCACAACTCTGGTGATTGTTGGTGAACCCAAATTCCGGTTTACCAAGAAGGAAAGCAACGAGCTCCTGGCTTGGGTTCAGGCGGGCGGGCGCCTGGTTATTGTCGATCGGTCTCCTCAGTTTATCTTGTTGCCGAAAAGCGGTGATTGGGAAGTCCGGTTTGTCATGACGAACTTTCCGTGGGGCGATCTCGACCCGTCAGATTTTGAGGCGATGACGCGAGAGGTCAAACCCGTCTCACCTTCGCAAACAACACTGCTGGCACGCAACGTCGAGACGATCCTGCCATCACGATTCGCCAGCGCTTTGGCGTTCAACCGCACGAAGCCGACGAAAAAGACAGGCGATGCCAGCAGCCCGGAGCCGGAGGAAAGTGACGACGATGAATTTTTCCCCGAACCTGATTACGTGACCGATGACGCCGCCGCCAGCAGTACTTCGCCCGCGCCGGTGATGAGCTTCATGAATGAGCGCGGTGGTTTGGTGGCTGAATACCCGCACGGCAAAGGTCGAATCGTGCTGTTGTCCGATCCTTACATCGTGGCGAACAACGGCATCAATCGGGCTGACAATTTGCAGTTGGCAATCAATGTGATCATGGGCGCCGGCGGTGTGGTAGCTTTCGATGAGTTTCATCAAGGCCGAGGTTCGACTCACAACGCGCTCATTCAATATTTCCAGGGCACGCCGGTGCTCGCGATTTGCGGCCAGTTGCTCTTGATCGGAATCGCCGTAGTGTGGACACGCGGCACCCGGTTCGGCCGCCCGCTGCCGCTGCCGCACGTGGATCGTCGTTCCAGCCTCGAGTTTGTCGCCTCGATGGCTGAGTTGCAGCAGCGAGCAAAGGCGCACGATTTGGCGCTGGAAAATATTTATGGACGGGTGCGCCGCGTCCTGGTGCGTCACGCAGGTCTCAATCAAAACAGTCCGCGCGGCCAGATTGCCGCCCGCGTCGCTCTCCGGTCAAAGCTGAATGAGAAACAGCTTGAATCGCTGATGAGAAGCTGTGAAGATACGATTAACGGCGCGCCAACTACCGCCCGGGAAACACTGCGACTCGTCACCCGCTTGCGCGAAGTTGAAGCGCGTTTGGGTTTGCAAGGTCGTGCGCGCGACACGAAACAGAGTGCCGTTGAGAGCTAGTCACATGCTCCAAGATTCAATAGTGAGAAAGGAGCGATGACGGCCGCGGGAGCGAAGGTTGAGTTTCATCCTTCATCCTTCATCCTTCATCCTTTCAAAATTGCCTGAACACGTCTCCGCAACTGTCACACACATACAAAACGAATTGCGCAAAGTCATCGTCGGCCAGGATGAACCAATCGAACAAATTCTGGTTGCGCTCCTGGCTGAAGGCCATGCGCTCATCGAAGGCGTCCCCGGAACGGCCAAGACGCTGACTATCAAAACGCTTTCGCGCATCCTGAACGCAGGCTTTGGCCGCATTCAGTTCACGCCCGACCTGATGCCTTCGGACATCACCGGCACCAATGTCTTCAACATGGCCAGCTCGACTTTTAGTTTGCGCCGCGGTCCGGTATTCACCGATCTGCTGCTCGCCGACGAAATCAATCGCACGCCCCCCAAGACGCAAGCCGCGTTGCTGGAAGCGATGGAGGAACGACAGGTGACCATCGACGGCGAAGCGTATGCGCTCTCGCCGCTGTTTACTGTGCTGGCGACTGAGAACCCGATCGAATACGAAGGCACCTATCCTTTGCCTGAGGCACAGCTTGATCGCTTTCTCCTTAAGATACTGCTGTCGTATCCCTCGGCCGACGAAGAGCATCAGGTGATCGCGCGTTGGGACGAAGGCTTCAATGCGCGCCGTCTGGATCAAGTTGAGATTACGCCCCTCAGCGAGGCTGATGCGATTTCTCGCGCTCGCGCGGAAATACGAAATATGCGGGTCGAGCCGGGAGTCCAGCGCTACATAGTGGACATCATCCGCCGAACTCGTGATCACGCGGCTGCCCATTACGGCGCCAGTCCGCGCGCCGCCGTCGCGTTACTTTTATGTTCAAAGGCTCTCTCGGCGATTCGCGGGCGAGACTTCACCACCCCCGACGACGTGCGCGACGTCGCGCGCCCCGTGCTGCGTCATCGCCTGACCTTGCGGGCGGAAGCCGAGCTGGACGGCGCAACGCCTGATTCCGTCATTACGGACATCCTGCAAACGGCGGAAGTACCTCGTTAGATTTACGCGAATGAATCCAAAACGGATAGCGCTGTGGTTTTTGATCGCCTCTGTGGCGCTCAGCGCAGTGATTGGAATCATCGCGATAGTTGTTGGAACCTTTGGCCGGATCGAAGCGCAAATACTGCTGACCACGGTCACGATTTCCGCCGCCAGCATTTGCGCCCTGGCCTGCGGCGCACTTTGGGAGAGTGGCCGCGCGCGGCTGCTGCCGATGATCGGCATCGCGCTGGCGATTTTCGCTGCCGTGCTTTTTATTGTCGGCATCTGGTGGGAGTCGCAAAGCGAGAATTATTGGAAGTTCTCGAGTAGCGTAGGATTGCTTGCCATAGCGACCGCGCATGTTTGCCTGCTCGCAATTGCGAGGCTGGCGCCGCGATTTGTCTGGGCGCGGATCATCGCTTACGTCGCTGCTTACTTCCTCGCGGTGCTGTTCATCTACATCATCTACTTCACGCCTAAGGGCGATTCGGTGATTCGTGTAATAGGCGTGACATCGATAATACTCGCCGCGTTTACAATTCTAACGCCGGTCTTTCATCGATTAAGTCGCGGTGATTTGATGGAATCACCACAGCTCGCACCCCTCACGACACCACCTTTGTATGCAGCGATTAGCTGCCCGCAATGCGGCCAGTCGCTGCCGAATTCGATGTCTGATCTAGCCTGTACCCGATGCGGATGTAAGTTCCGGGTGACGATTCTCAACACCGGCTCGCCGCAGGGAGACAACGCGTAGTGCGATTTGTTTTCACCAGGCTTTTTTACGCGCTGCTCGCGGTCGGCCTGGTGCCGTTGTCGCTTTCGTGGGGTCGGCCGATGTTGAGTTGGGTAGCGGTTGCTTACGACGTGATAGTTTTCACGCTCGCAATCTTCGATGCCTGGAACAGCAAGTTGCCGGAGCGAGTTCGAATCGAACGGCACTTCGGTAGTCGCTTTGCCGTCGGGGCGGAAACCGAAGTCCGCATCGATATCGCGAATCACACCCCGCGCGATCTTTCTTTGGTACTGAAGGATGAATACCCGCCGCAAATGAAATTGAGCGGCGCGCGCGAAGTCGGCCTGACCGTGGACGCGCAAACTGCCGGTTCATTCTCGTATTGGTTGACTCCGCCCAAACGCGGCCGCTTCGAGTTTGGTTTGATTGCAGTGCGCTTTCTTTCGAACTGGCGTCTGGTCTGGAAGCAAACGCGCGTGGGCGCATCGACGACGGTGAAGGTCTATCCGAACATGCGGCGCGCGCGCGAAGCGGAATTGAAAGCGCTGGGCACGCGATCGTTTGTGGCGGCGCGACGCAAATCGCAGTGGCGTGGTGAAGGACGTGACTTCGAATCGCTGCGTGATTACGTGCGTGGCGACGAGATGCGCCACATCTCGTGGACTGCAACCGCGCGCCGCGGAAAGTTGGTGACGCGCCAGTATCAAATGGAGCGCGACCAGACCATCCTGATCGCGCTCGACGCGGGCCGTTTGATGACGGCGCGCATTGAGAACGAGACCAAGCTGGACTCAGCCGTACACGCGACACTGGCGTTGATGTCGGCGGCCGCGCGCGCGGGTGATAACGCCGGATTACTCGTTTTTGGGCGGAGAATTAAGGCTTTCCTGGCGCCGAAGCGGGGCGCAGAGCATCTCGACGCGGCGCTCGAAGCGTTACACGCGATTGAGCCCGAGATGATCGAGCCCAGCTATTCGCGCGCATTTGAATACATCTCGGCGAACAGTCGGCGTCGTTCGCTCGTCGTCGTGATCACCGACCTGGTCGATGAAGAAGGCTCACGTGAATTGCTTTCATCATTGAAGCTGCTGCGGCCTCGGCATCTACCGCTGGTCGTCACCATCGCTGATCGTGATCTGAAAGCGGTCGTGCGCGAGCCGCCAGAGAATGAGCGCGAGATGTTCACGCAATCGGTGGCGGAAGAAATCATTCACCTGCGCGAAGCGGCTTTGCGTTTGGTTGAATCGCAGGGAGGCCTGGCGCTTGACGTAACGGCTGCGGTGCTGGCCCCCAAATTACTGGAGACGTATTTGCGAGTGAAGGAGCGAGGTCTTTTGTAAGCGAGTTACCAGCGTAGGGTGACGTGACCCCAATATTTGATGAGCCAGTAAATAACGTATAGCCAACCGAAAATCAGGTGCACAATCGTCCACCCGATGCTGTGCCACGTACACCAAGAGAGAATGGCGGCGACCACATTGCCGACTCCCAGGCCGCCACAGCCGCATCCCTTACTTGATGATGAATGTTCCGACATCAATGCTCTTCCAAGCCGGTCCTCAGTTCGAAAAGCTCACGCTAGTCTTTTTTGGTTGATGAATTCCCGTCCGTTTGTTCTTCTCTCCCGGCCAGGAACAAGTAGGCATAGAGCGTAATGCCGGTAATCACTCCGATTCCGATTTTGATTCCCGGCGGGATTGGCTGTGGTGAGATGAATCCTTCAATCAAACCCGCGACCACCAACAGTGGAATGCAGCCGACGATCAGTTTCACCGCATCGAGGCCGCGTGACTTAAAAGCATCGGACCGCGACAGATTGCCGGGCATGAGAATGGCTGTACCGATCAACAGCCCGGCGCCGCCGGCGATGAAGATACACGATAACTCGATCACGCCATGTGAGATGACGAAGCCCAGCAGCAAATCATTTCCAAAGCCGGCCCGGTAACAGAGCGCGAGGATCGCGCCGAACGACGCGCCATTGAACGCCAGCACGTAAAGCGTGCCGAGTCCGAAAATTGCGCCCAGTGCAAACGCGTAGAAGGTGACGCGAATATTGTTGGTGAAGATCGCCGTCGAACCGATCTGGTTCGCTTCATTCAAACGCTCCCACCAGTGCGTTTTGTGATTGATGACGACTTCGCGGAAATACGGGCTAATTCCGGCGAATTCGGAGAAATCAGGATCGTGGCGCGTGCCGAAAAAAGCGATGGCGGTGAATAACCAAAAGACTGCGAAAGCGGTGGCGGTGTAGCGCCAGGTGCGGCGAAATGTGCGGGGAAAATCATGGCTGAAGAAATTACGGATGCGTTGCCCACCTTGCGCATCAGCCCGGTAGATGCGGCCATGCGCGCGAATCACCAGGCTGTTTAGATAATTGACCAGTCGCGGGTCTCGCGATTCGGCGCGCGCAATCGCTAAGTCGGAAGCTGTGCGTCGATAGATGCGGCCCAGCTCCTTCACTTCTTCGCGATGAAGCTTGCGCAGCGTCATCCGGTCGAGCAGTTGCAACAACTCCTCGAGTCTCTGCCAGACGTTCTTGCGTTCGTCGATGAATTTATCGAGAGGCATAACCGAATGTAAGATGCCAGATATTAGATGTTAGAATTTGCCAAGGACTTCTGACGTCTGACATCCATCATCTAATATCTCGTTCATGCTCGTTGAGTGTGTACCAAACTTCAGCGAAGGTCGCAAGACTGAAACGATCGATCGAATCGCGCGCGCGATTGAATCTGAAGCCGGAGTGCTTGTTCTGAATCGACATATCGACGTCGATCACAATCGATCGGTCATTACTTTCGTGGGTGGGCCGAAGGCGATCGCCAACGCCGCGGTCAAGGCCGTGGCGACTGCGAAGGAGTTAATCGATCTGCGGTCGCACGCCGGTGTGCATCCGCGCATCGGCGCGACCGATGTCTTACCATTCGTCCCCGTCAGCGGAGTCACGATGGATGAATGCGTGGCGCTGGCCCATGCGACCGGCCGGCGAATTTGGAACGAACTGTCGATCCCGGTTTACTTCTACGAACGCGCGGCGCGACGGCCTGAACGCAAGCGCCTTGAACATGTGCGCGGAAAAGGCTTCGAATGGCTGGGACGCGAAATCGCAATTAATCCTGATCGAGCGCCCGATGTCGGCGACCGCAAATTGCACGAGAGCGCGGGTGCGACTGTCGTCGGTGCCCGCCCATTCTTGATCGCCTTCAACGTTAACCTGCGTGCGAACGAGTTATCGGTGGCGCGCGACATCGCCCATCAGGTGCGGGAGCGCGACGGTGGCTTGCCCTTCGTAAAGGCACTCGGCTTCGAATTGGAGAGTCGTGGCGTGGTCCAGGTTTCGATGAACTTGATCGACTATGAACACACGAGCATGACTCGCGCCTTCGAAGCGGTTCGCGATGCGGCGGCCGAACGTCAGGTGGAGGTTTTGAGCGCTGAGATCGTCGGGCTGGTGCCCCGGGCCGCTCTCGATCGGGACGCTGCTTACTTCCCCTTTTTAGAGAACTTCCGCGAGACTCTGGTGATCGAGACGCTGTTGGATCAACTCAAAGCCGAACCAGATTCGGGACGAAACCCAGGCTAACCTGAGCAAATATTGCAACTGATCGACAATTTAACTTACCTCTGGACAGCCCCTCATCCTTTGTTTATTATTGTCGCCCCGCCTCGGCGGAATTTCTTTTCATAGTTGGTCACCGCGGCCAATTTCCAAATCAGCTAACGGATCGCGTGACATCGGTCGG
The DNA here is from genome assembly GCA_044870975.1 of Pyrinomonadaceae bacterium. GTDB lineage: Bacteria > Acidobacteriota > Blastocatellia > Pyrinomonadales > Pyrinomonadaceae > UBA11740. The sequence goes on along the minus strand of JBIOZK010000217.1, from coordinate 8,900 downwards.
CATCCCTCCCTCGTCGTGAACGATTACTCGGGCGATTCCACTACCGGAGGTTAGTTATGCTCAGAATGGGAAAGACAGAAGAAAAGAGCCAGACCCAGGACACCGATTATGTGAACAAAGGTTATTCGCCCTACCAAAACAATGAGGCCTACCGGCCGACTTCCGACGTTGCGAACTCAGCGAAAGCCTTGACCGAAAGCGAAAGCATCGCTCGCGAGATCAAAGACGGCAGCCTCAGCGGCTTTGTCGGCAGTGGCACCGTGATTACCGGCGAAGCGTCGTTTAAGTCGATGCTGCGGGTCGATGGTCGTTTCTCGGGCAAGATCAATTCAACCGGCGGGACCTTGATTGTTGGTTCAGGTGGTCAGGTTGATGCGAATATCGAGGTTGCGGTGGCGACGATCCATGGTGTCGTGACCGGTGACATCGTCGCGAGTGACCGAATTGAATTGGGCCGCGCCGCCAAATTGACAGGTAATATCACGACGCCGTCCTTAATGATCGAGCAAGGCGCCGTGTTTGAAGGCAGCTGCAAGATGTCCCAGGCAAAGGCAGCAGCCGAAAAACCAAAGGTCGAGCGGAAAGAGAACGTGATCGATACCGCGAAACCGCCGGCGAAGATCGAAGCGAACAGCAAGCCGGCAGTTGCGGCAGTCGCCAGCTAAGGTCCCTTACATCTGTTTTGTACAGGCGGGCCCGGAAATCGGGTCCGCCTTTTGTTTTGCCGGTCTCTGAGACTTGAGACAAAGCTACCTTGAAACTGTACAATTCATTAGTTACAAGCCCGTAAAAGATGAACATCAAACTTCAGTTGCCGATCGGTCTCATGCTGCTGTCGCTAGGCTGTTGCGAAGTGGCATTGAGTCAAACGGCGCGCCGCCCCTCAATCTCAGCTACCGGTAACACGTTACTCACTATCGTCCGGCACGAGGATGAACGGCGCTGGGACGATCAGTTGCAATCTTTGTTGGCTGACGCTGACCCACGGATTCGACGGCGGGCTGCCCTGGCCGCCGGGAGAATTGGCAACGATCGAGCTGTGCCGATACTGGCGGAGATGTTGTTCAACGACCTTGACAATGGAGTCCGCGACCTGGTGGCCTTTGCGCTTGGCGAAATTGAAGCACCGGGCGGAGCCTACTCGTTGGTGACGGTGCTGCAGAATCCGGAAGCGCCGGCCCGGGCGCGCGCGATTGAAGCGCTCGGCAAAGTTACTGCGGCAATGATGGCTGCGTTACCGCCCAAGCGCGAAAACGAGCCGGATGACGACAGACTCGATCAATGCAAGGCCGCAATCGTCACGGCGCTGCGTTATGAATTGCAGCGCAAACCGCAACGTGACCGGCTCACAGTCTTATTGGGCCTGACGGCGGTGTTGCGGATTCGTCCGGACGGCGTGGGCTCGCTCGTGACGAAGTTTCTTGACGATCCTGATCCGGCAATCATAGCCACCGCGCTGAACACAATGGCGCGCCTGCGGCTGAAAGATGGTAACGAGCGAGTCCGGCAATTACTCGGCCACAATGATCCCATGGTCCGCGCGAATGCGGCGCGGGTGATTGGCGCGGCTGAACACAAGGAGGCCTTTGATGCCGTGCTCGATCGGGCGCTGCACGATAACGACCTGCGCGTGAGAGTTAGCGCGATTCGCACCCTGGCGAATTTGAAGGATCAGCGGGCGGTGGCGCCATTGTTGGATGGAGGAATCGGGAACCCCGCGCAAGGTCAAATTGGGATTCCTGAATGCGATTCCTTTATCGCGCAATATGATGCTTGTCTTTCGACCAAAGTGCCTGAAGCTGCGCGCAAACAATTCAACACCGCCCTCCAGCAGTGGAGGCAGGCTTGGAAGAAAAGTGCTGAGGATCCGAGTACGAGGTCTGCCCTGGCAAAGGCCTGTCAACAGGCCGCGGAACAACAGGCGAGTGCACTCAAAGCTTATGGATGCCTGGGGGGCAGCATCAATGAGCAATTGGAAATAGCTACCGTGATCGGCCGGCTGATTCCGAACAGCGCCGACGAAAAGGCGACTGCTTGGTTGCGCAAGCTGCACGACACCACGAAGGGCGAAGCCGTCGAAGTCGAAGTTGCGATGGCGCGGATCGCTCCCGGGATATTTTTGAACGACGATTACAAATCGACACCGAGTAATCGGCTGGCAACCTGGCGGCAGATTTCCCGGCGCGCGCAGGGTCTGGCTGTCATCAAAGATGTGATCACCGGTGCGGCCTCGGGCAGCGCCGGAGATAAGACGGTCAAGGCTGCGCAAAACGAACTGGCGGCGATGCTGCAAAAACCGAACCTGCCGACGCTGGCGATTTCCGATGTGCTGCAAGCTTACGCCGGCTACAAAGCGGCTGACGTGGATCAATATGCCCGACGCTTCCTGCAATCAAACGATGTCGTCGTCCGTTCCACTGCGGCTGAAATTCTTGGGAATCAAAAGGCGAGCGAAGAGAATTCGCGCCTGCTAATTATCGCCTTGGCACGCGCGCTGCGCGACAAAGACTCGAACGATGCGGCGTTGGCCGTGCTCGGTGCTTTGGGTAAACAAAAGACATCGGTGGCGAATGAAGCGATCAAGACGGCGCTGAACTCAACCGACCATCTTATTCGACGAAGGGCCGTATCTCTGCTGAAAACCAATGTGGTCGGCGATTTCGCCGATCGCATCGGTACCGTCCAGACACGAAACACAGCTCTGGATTATCGTCGAGCGATGGCTCGTATCGGCAAACATCCGACGGCGACAATAGTGACGACGCATGGGTCTTTCACCATTGAATTCTCACCTGATGAAGCGCCGCTGACGGTTGATAATTTTCTGCAACTGGCGAAGCGCGGGTACTTTAACGGCCAGACAATTCCGCGCGTAGTACCCAACTTTGTCATCCAAACTGGCGATCCGCGGGGCGATCAAAACGGCGGACCGGGCTACCAGATTCGGTGTGAAATCAACCAAACGCCGTTCGAACGGGCCGCGGTGGGAATGGCTCTGTCGGGCAAAGACACGGGTGGATCGCAGTGGTTTGTGACGCATTCGCCGCAGCCGCATCTCGACGGCGGCTATACTGTATTTGGCCGGGTGATTCGTGGGATGGAAGTGGTCGACAGTATTGTCCGCGGCGATGTTATTCGCAGGGTTATCGTCAATGAAAGATAGATTGAACTACAGAGGACCCAGAGAAGATGAGACATGGGGACTTCACATGTCCGATGATTCTCTCTCTGTCCTCTGTGGTAAATGCATTCTTCTCCTGCTCGCTATATTGCTCGTGCTGACTCCTGTCGCGGCACAAAGCCGAGAGTCGCAAACGAAGGAAAGTGACAAACGACTGCGCTACGAGATCAAGCTGGCGATTAATTTCGACGAACGTACATACACGGGGACGGAGTTGGTGCATTGGGTTAACAAAGGTGACCATGCAACCTCGACCATCTTTTTTCACCTTTACTCGAACATAAGGCCGCCTGATTACGTCACGCCCACGCAAAAGAATGATGCCGGACAAGCAGTCGCGGACGAGCCGCGCCTCGACATCACGGAAGTGCGCGCGATTGCAAACTCGACCCCGGTTTCTTATTCGTTCGATGACCGGCAAACGACGCTGCGACTGAATCTGCGCGAGCCGCTGCAGCCGGGCGCGGCCGTCGATATTCAAATCAAATTCAAAGGCAGCGTACCCGAGATCGACCCTGACGAGACCGGGATCGTGACGCACGTGCTGCAACAGGTGAGCGCTGCCATTCGCAGTGAACGTGAACTGCGGCGGGCGCGAGACACGAACTTTGTGTGCCGCGGCGTGATGATGATGGCGACCTCTTTCCCGATTTTGGCCGCGCGCAGTGGCGATGATTGGTTGCGCAAGGTCGAACCGAGCATTGGTGATCCGCTGACGACCGACGCGGCGGACTACAACGTGACGATCGAAGCGCCGACCGGGGTAGGAGTTTTCACTCCGGTAATGGCGTCCGACGTGGCACACAAAGACAAGATCGATTCGCATCGCTTCGTCAGTCCGAACCTGCGCGACTTCGCCATCGTCGCCGGACGTAATCTCAAATCAGAAGAGCGGCGGGTTGGAGATATTACCGTCCGTTCCCTTTATCGGCTGGATCATGAAGCGATTGCCTTGCGCGTGTTGACGATTGCCACAAATGCCTTGCGAATCTACGGCGAGAAATTCGGCACTCTGCCACTCCGCACGGTGACGATTGCCGACGTGCCGCTGGTATCGACGCTCGGCAGTGCCGAGTTCACGGGACTCAGTGCGATCGCCAGCGCGTTCTATGTTGATTTTGATTCGCCCACGATGCGGAACATGCCTGACGTAATTCGCGATCAACGGGCGTCGGTTGAAGACAGCCTGGAATGGACGGTTGCCCGCGTCGTCGCGCACCAATGGTGGGGCGCCGCCGTCGGGAACGACGCCGGCCGCGAGCCGGTGCTCGATGAATCGCTGTCGAACTGGTCCGCGTTGCTTTATTACCGGGAGATGCACGGTGAGCAACAGACACTCACGGCTTTGGAGGAGCAACTGCGCGGCGTCTACAAGGTCTATCGAACGTTCGGCGGCGACGATATGGAAGCCAGCCATTCGGCGCGTGAGTATCGAAATTCATTTCAATACGCGGCGATCGTAGCGACCAAGGGCGCGCTGATGTTCGAAGCGCTGAGACAACTGCTCGGCGAGGAAAAGTTTTTCAAAGCCCTGCGTGATTATTACGAGGCAAACTCTCTGGAGGTCGCCGACATGGACGACCTGCGGGGCGCGTTCATCGCCGGGGCTCCGGTCGAACAAAGGCGCGCCGTGAGTCGTACGTTCGATCGGTGGCTGTCGAGCAAGCGCGGCGACGAAGATATTGGGCCACCCGATCCTAAGCTGGCCGAGGAACTGGGACTGCCAACGCGGACGGATGCGAAGGGCGATAAAAATATGCTCAGCCCGTTCGCGAAGCTGGGCAAGTTTTTCTGGCAGCAGATGACAAAGATTCATTGAGGCAGAGGTTGAAGATTAGAGGCTAGAGGTTAGCAGTCGGCCTTAACTTGAAACCATGTTTACATCTGTCTCTAAGGTAGTAAGTCAGAGATTAGGGATAGAGGTCAGAGGCTAGAACGTTTTTAACTTCAAACGCTCGTCGACAACAGTTCTAACCTCTAACTTCTTAAGAAAATGCGGGCTCAGAAGGATCTCGAATTAGCTTCACCAGCGCGCCAACGCGTGCTGCGACCAAACTCGATTCAAATCGAGCGCGAGCTGGAAGTCCTGGCGCAGTTGATGGACAACCAGTTCCGAATTCCCATTATCGATTGGCGCTTCGGGTTTAATGCCATCATCGATCTCATTCCGGAGTTCGGCGATATCGCTACCACGCTGGTCGCGCTTTATCTGCTGGTTTCGGCGGTTCGGTATCGGGTGCCGAAGATCACGCTGCTGCGCATGGGACTAAACATCGGCCTATATTTTCTGGTCGGCATCATTCCGTTCGTGGGGTATCTCTTCGCCGTGTGGTGGAAGCCCAACATGCGCAACCTGGAACTGATGCGCCGGCGCGCGACGGTTTCGGCAGAAGAAGCCAAGCGTGGACGTAAGAGCGATTGGTTGTTCGTGTCTTTAATTATCGGCACCATCGTAGCGTTGTTCTTTGGTTCAATCCTCCTGACCGTTGCCTTCTGGTGGTATCTTGCAACTCATTTGCAGTTCGGCTTCTAGGCATGGAATCCGTAATCACAGTCCGCGATCTTAAGAAGACTTTCAAACCTAAATCGCGCAAAGGCGTCGAGGTCAAGGCGCTCGACGGCATTTCGTTTGAGGTCGGGCGCGGCGAGTTCTTTGGTCTGCTTGGACCCAATGGCGCCGGCAAGACGACCACGATCGGAATTCTGACGACCCGCGTTTTACCGACCGGGGGCGTGGCGCAGATAGAAGGCATTGAAGTCGCGCGCGATCCGGTTTCGGTCAAGCGCCGCATCGGTGTCGTGCCGCAAGTGAACAATCTCGATCGCGCCTTGACCGCGAAAGAGATACTGCTGTTTCACGCAGAATATTTCGGCGTGCCGAAGCAGGAACGCGAGGATCGCGCGCAGCGATTGCTCGAGCGGTTCGAGCTCACTGAACGCGCCAACGAAAAGATTACGGGCTGGTCGGGCGGCATGGCGCAACGGTTGAAGATTGGCCGCGCGCTGATGCACGACCCGGCGATCCTGTTTCTTGACGAACCGACGACCGGCCTCGATCCGCAAGCCCGGCGCGCGATGTGGGATCTACTGAGCGAACTAAATCAGAAAGGGCTGACAATTCTGCTGACGACGCACTACATGGAAGAGGCCGATCAACTCTGCGGCCGCATTGCCATCGTCGATCACGGCAAAGTCCTGGCGCTTGATTCGCCGGCAAATTTGAAGCGCAGTGTCCCCGGCGGTTACCTCGTCGAGCTGCAAGTACGTAACAGCGCGAATGGCTCATTCACGCAAGCATTGCATGGGCTGGCCGGTGTCGTGGAAATAAAGGCGGAAAATGATCGGGTGCGAATCTATGCCGATCGCGTCGAAGGATTGCTAGCGAATGCCATGCGCCTCGCGGGTGAACAGAATGTGATGGTCACTGATGCGCACGTGTCCGAACCGAGTTTGGAGAACCTGTTCCTGCACCTGACTGGACGCAGCTTGCGAGAATAATGACTGCCTTCGTTGCCCTGCTTCACCGTGATCTGCGCGTCGTGCGGCGCGAGCTGCCGTCGTTTCTCTTGCGCGTAGTCCTCAACCCGATCCTGTTCACCTTTATCTTCGGCTTTGTCATGCCGCGAATGGGAATCATCCAAAGCGGATACACGGACATGCTGCTGCCGGGAATTCTCGGTTTAAGCATGACGCTCTCGAGCATGCAGGCTGTCTCGTTGCCGCTGGTTATCGATTTTGGTTGGAGCAAGGAAATCGAGGATCGCCTCTTAGCGCCGATCAGCATCAAGGGCGTTGGCTTGGAGAAGATCATCGTCGGTCTGATCCAGGCAATCATCGCCGGCATTGTCGTCCTGCCGCTGGCGTGGCTTCTGATGCGAGTGCACTTGCATCTCTCAGGCGTCGACATTGTTCATTTCGTCCTGGTCGCGCTGTTGAGCAGTTGGCTGTTCGCAGCCTTCGGGATGGTGATCGGCACGGTCGTACCGCCGCAGCAAATCAGTCTGATATTCACCGCGCTCTTGTCGCCGATGATCTTTTTCGGCTGCGCCTATTATCCCTGGGCCACGTTGCATATCATCCCCTGGTTTCAATATGCGGTGCTCGTCAATCCGCTGGTTTATGCGAACGAGGGGTTCCGGATGGCCTTAACGCCGACGATGCCGCACATGCCTTTGCCCTTGGTTTACGGGGCCTTGATTGGCTTTTCTGTCTTTTTCACCTGGCTCGGCCTGCGCAAGTTCGAAAGCCGTGCGCTCGATTAACGCAGCCTCTTTACCACACAATCTCAGCACTTTCGGCACCTTCTCAACAGGCAATTCCTTGCCGAAGCCCGCGAGCGTTTGATATAGTCGCGAGCAGTCATCAATTCGATAATTTGTGAGATGTTGGGCCGTCCTCAGGGGGGATAGGCCTCTCAAAAGAAAGGACTTGCTATGGGAAACGATCGTGATTCAGGCGACAATATTTCGACTCGCCTAACATATTTCCTGGTTGGAGCTGGTATCGGAGCGGTGCTGGCATTGTTGTTTGCGCCGAAGTCGGGCGAAGAGCTGCGCAACGACATTGCCGACGCGACGCGCAAGGGCATTGATAAATCGCGCGAGGCCGCGCAGCAACTGGGGACTAAAGCCAATGAATACTATGAAACCGGGAAGCAGAAGGCCGGTGAGTATTACGATGCGGCTCGCGAAACTGCGGGGGAATACTATGAAGCGACCCGCGAACGCGCCGCGGACTTGTACGACACCGCCAGCAACAAAGCCGGTGAGGTAGTCAACCGGACTCGTGACGCCGTTTCGACGCAAGCCGGATCGATTTCCGCGGCCGTCGATGCCGGCAAGAAGGCCTACATCGAAGAGAAGCGTAAGACTGAATTGTCGGGACGAACGGACGCTGCTCCGACTTACAAGCCTGAGACGACAATGTAGTTTAGGAGAGCTTGGAGATATTTCTCTGAGCTCACTAAGCTCTCCGATTCAACATGAACCCGCACGAGCCACTTTTCTGGTTGGTCGTCATCACCGCGATCATCGCCGTATCGTTTTTGGTGATTGCCGCGGCGATGGTCGCGATTGCCGTATTTGTGAAGAAGACGGTTGCCACCGTAACGCGGCTGGAAGAGAAGCTTGACCCGTTGATCAATCGCGCGAATGCCATCAGTGAGCAGGCTCAGGGCATCGCCGTACAAGGGCGGCAGATTGCCGAACAGTTCACCGTCATGTCCGGTCATCTTTCGACGGCAACTGGCAACCTGGCCGAATCGACGGTGCTGATCAAAGAGGAAGTGCGCGGCATCATGGCTCTGGCCGATGAGACTGCGCACGTCGCAAAAGAAAAAGTGCGGGTCGTCAGCCGCGCAATTGACACGACACATGAGCGAGTCATGGACACGACTGAGTTTATTCAGGATAAGGTGATCGAACCGGCGCGCGAGCTGGCCGCGATTCTGGTCGGCGTGCGGCGCGGCCTCGAGGTCCTGGTCGCTCCATCGCCGAGTCCGATTGATCGCACCTACGGAGAGGACGAGATGTTTATCGGGTGATTGATCGAAGCATCAAGGCTTACCCAGCCCGAACCAGCATCTCGTAAGAGACTGGTTCGGGCTTTTGATTTGAATCGTGTCAGAACCGTGAGCGGTAGCGACCGGATCAAATCACTGCTCAGGATTTACGGGGCTGCCCGCGCGCTTGGTTTCCTGGCTTACCGGCCCTTGATCCGG
>JBIOZK010000216.1:0-8761 GCA_044870975.1 Pyrinomonadaceae bacterium | reverse complement strand
AGAGTGTTAGGGGAGTCAACGATATTTGTAGCGCAAGTTCTTAATTTTCGTTCTTCGAGCCGATGTGACACTACGCAAATTAACAATTTGCGCTACTTTCAGGTTGGTAGATGCCGCCGCTCATGATAAAAAGCGCGCGACTTTGCTTCGCTCATGAATTGGTCGCAAGTTTACGATCCACTCGGCAACGCAATTCTGTCCACGGCGTTCGCAGCTCTGCCCATCATCGTGTTGCTGGGTAGCCTCGCTGGATTGCGCATCAAGGCTCACTACGCGGCGCTGCTGGGTTTGTTAACCTCGTTCGTCATCGCCGTGCTGGTTTTCCATATGCCGGTGCGCATGACGATTGCCAGCGGGGCGTACGGCGCGGCCTACGGGTTGTTCCCCATCGGATGGATCGTCCTCAACGTTATCTTCCTCTATCAACTGACCTATGAGTGCGGCTTGTTCGCGCGGCTGCGGCACAGCATCACCGGGTTGACTGAAGATCGCCGGCTGCAACTGTTGCTGGTCGCGTTCAGCTTTGGCGCCTTCATTGAAGGAGCGTGCGGGTTCGGGACGCCGGTGGCGGTGACCGGTGCGATCCTGATTGGACTCGGCTTCACACCTTTATCGGCCTCGAGCCTCTCGCTGATCGCAAACACCGCGCCCGTAGCGTTCGGTGCGTTGGGCGCGCCGTTAATCGGACTGCAAGGCGTGACAGGTTTGGAGCTGAAATCGCTAAGCGCGATGGTGGGACGGCAGCTGCCGTTTTTCTCGCTCATCGTGCCGTTCTGGCTGATATGGGCGTTCGCCGGTTTCCGCGGGATGATCGAAATCTGGCCGGCGATATTGGTTGCCAGCGTAGCCTTCGCGGTTCCGCAATTCCTGGTTTCAAATTTTCATGGGCCGTGGCTGGTGGACGTGGCAGCGTCCTTTGTTTCAATGACCGCGCTGGCGCTGTTTCTGAAAATGTGGCAGCCAAAGAACATCTGGCGCGTATCAGAAACCCGACCGTCAGAGAGGGTGCCGGTCGATAAGGAGAATCTCCAAAGTGGCTCGGAATCTGAGGGCACCCTCCCTTACGGTCGGGTTTCTGACACGGTCCGGGCCTGGATGCCGTGGATCATTCTCAGCATCATTGTATTTGTCTGGGGATTGCCGCAAACGAAAACCTTTCTTGATGGACTCGCAGCTCCCAAAATCCCAATCTACGGTTTGGACAAAATGATTTCGCGGGTGCCGCCGGTAGTCCCGAAAGCCACGCCGGAAGCGGCCGTCTTTAATTTCAATTTTCTCTCGGCGGCCGGCAGTGGGATTCTGGTAGCGGCAATTATCGCCGGTCTTGTTATGCGCTATTCAGTAGGCGGAATGCTGCGCATCTATTGGAAGACCCTGCGGCTGGTGAGCACATCGTTACTGACTATTGCCGCGATGATGGCTCTCGGGTTTACTACCCGCTACTCCGGAATGGACGCGACGCTCGGCCTGGCATTCGCCAAGACTGGCTGGTTGTATCCATTCTTTGGCACGATGCTCGGCTGGCTGGGGGTCGCCCTCACCGGTTCAGATACGTCATCGAACGTTCTGTTCGGCAGCTTACAAAAGATCACCGCGACGCAACTCGGACTCAGTCCTATATTGATGAGTGCTGCCAACAGTTCCGGCGGTGTGATGGGAAAGATGATCGACGCGCAGTCGATAGTGGTCGCGAGCACCGCGACTCGTTGGGAAGGACACGAAGGCGATATTCTGCGGCGCGTCTTCTTTCATAGCCTGGCGCTGGCGGCACTGGTTGGAATTTTCGTGCTGCTGCAGGCATACGTCTTTAACTGGATGATCGTAAAATAAGTTGCCAGTACTTCTTCCGTGGCGTATGAGATAGAATCCACCGCCATCAGAGATTTTCAGGAGCAGCCCATGCCTCGTTCAATATTACTTTCAGCACTATCTCTATTGCTGTTTGTTAGCGCAGCAGCAAAAGCTCAAACCAACTCGCGCGCCCCGATGATGCCGAGCGTTGATTCGTCGTTCTTCAACGGATTGCGTTACCGGCTTGTTGGTCCGTTGCGGGGCGGACGAGTAACGACGGTGACCGGCGTGCCTTCACAGCCGAAGACCTTTTACATGGGCGTCGCCAGCGGCGGATTGTTTCGCACTACAGATGGCGGAGTTACCTGGACGCCGATTACCGATGGCAAAGTGCCGCTCGGATCGACGGGCTCTGTCGCCGTGGCTGATTCGGATCCGAACGTGATCTATCTCGGAACTGGATCTGATGGTGTGCGCAGTAACGTCTCAACGGGCCACGGAGTTTACAAATCGAGTGACGGCGGTCAGACATGGAAATTCGTCGGGCTGTACGACGCTGGTCAGATTGGCGCGGTGCGCATCCATCCGACAAATCCGAACATCGTTTGGGTTTCAGCGATGGGCGATGCGTTCAAATCAAATTCAGAGCGCGGTGTTTTCAAGACTACTGACGGCGGGCAGACCTGGAAGAAAGTCTTATTCATTTCCGATCAAGTTGGGGCTATGGACGTCGAGCTGCAACCCGGCAATCCGGATGTTGTCTATGCCTGGATGTCGCGCCTCGAGCGAAAGCCCTGGACGATTATCAGCGGCTCGCGTGACGGCGGATTCTATAAGAGTACCGACGGTGGCGAGCATTTCACGAAGATCGCGAACGGCTTGCCAGGCGAATTGATTGGCAAAGCGAACCTGGCGGTTACAGCTGCGAAACCGGATCGAATTTACGCTCTGGTCGAAGCTAAGCCGGGAGGCGGGCTCTACAGATCAGACGATGCAGGCCAGAGCTGGACCGCGATGAAGCCGCAGCCCGCGCAAGTCGCCAACGGCATGATTCAGCGTCCGTTTTATTACGCGACGCTCGGCGCCGATCCGACCAACGGAGATGTCGTCTATGCCGGGGCGGAAGGCTTCTACAAATCGATTGACGGAGGCAAGACCTTCACGGTCTTTCGCACGCCGCATGGCGACAATCACGACATCTGGATCAATCCGAAAGATGGGAACACCTTGATTCAGTCGAACGATGGCGGCGCAAATGTTTCGTTTGATGGCGGGCGCACCTGGTCGTCGCAGATGAATCAGCCGACCGCCGAAATCTACGGCATCTGGCTCGACAATCAATTTCCATACAAGATTTATGGTGCGCAGCAGGACAACACGACGCTTATTATGTCGAGCCAGCCGGATGCGCAGGGCCGCGAAGAATGGCGCACCGGTCCCGGCTGCGAAACCGGTCCCATCATGCCTTACCCGAGAGATCCGAACATCGTTTACGGTTCGTGCAAGGGCCAATACGGCGTGATGAATTTGAAGACCGGCCAGGAGAAGAATTACTGGATCGGCGCGCAGTCGCTTTACGGTAATCCAGCGAGTGACTTGATTCTGAGATTTCAGCGCGTGTCGCCGATGGCCACGTCGCCGCACGATCCTGAGGTGCTGTATTACGGCTCGCAATATCTGCACCGGACCCGTGACAAGGGCGTGACCTGGGAAAAGATTTCGCCTGATCTTACCGCGCATCCTTCCTGCTGTCAGGGTGCGAGCGGCGAACCAATCACCCGCGACGTGACTGGCGAAGAGTTCTATTCGACGCTCTATGCCATTACTGAATCGCCGCTGGAGAAGGGCGTAATCTGGACTGGCTCAAACGACGGCCCGTTCTATGTGACGCGCGATAATGCGAAGACCTGGACGAACGTCACGCCGAAGGATCTTCCTGAAGGTGGGCGCGTCCAATACATTGATGCGTCGCCACATCGTAAGGGCTCGGCGTACTTTGCCGTCTATCGTTATCTGCTCGGGGATTTTCAGCCTTACATTTATCGGACGGATGATTACGGCAAGACGTGGAAGCGACTGACGGACGGGAAGAACGGAATTCCGAATGACTCACCGACGCGCGTCGTGCGCGAAGATCCTGACAGGGAGGGTCTGCTGTATGCCGGCACTGAATTTGGAATGTTTATCTCCTTCGACAATGGCGCGCACTGGCAACCGTTTCAATTGAATCTGCCCAATGTGCCGGTCACCGACATCAAACTTCATCATGGGGATCTAATCGTTTCTACCCAAGGTCGCTCAGTCTGGATCATCGACGATCTCAGCTCGCTGCATCAACTTACCTCGCAAATCGCGACCACTGATGCGCACCTCTTCGCTTCGCGTGACGGCTATCGGACGCGAACCGGTCCCGCAAATCTGGGTCCGACTGTTGAATACTATCTTCCCGCATCAGTCGCAGGGCCGGTGATTTTGGAAATTCTTGATGCGAAGGGCGCAGTCGTCAATTCCTACAACAGCGATACGCCGCCCCCGGGCCGCGGGCGCGGTGGCGCTGGCGCCGGCGGTGGTGAGACCGCACCGCCTGATGATCCTGACGCGGCACCGGCGCGCAGATTCGGACCTGCCCCCCCTCGTGTCACCAAAAATGCCGGTTTGAATCGCGTCGCCTGGGACGTGAGAAACAAAGAAGGCGTCATCGTTCCGCCCGGAAACTATCAAGCGCGCTTGAGAGTCGGCAGCAACATCTTCACTGAGAAACTGAATGTGCTGATAGATCCGCGGGTGGCGGAAGAAGGTGTGACCGCCGCCGACTTACAGGAGCAATTCGAGCACAACATGCGCATGCGCGAGATGGTGGCGCAAGTTAATCAACTCGTGACCCGCGTCCGAGAGGCTCAAACCAAGCTGCGAAGTGCTGCGACGCCCGACAGCGAGATGGCGGCGAAGGTGAGCGCGCTCGCCGAGAAACTTTTGACGCCCACTATTCGATATTCCAAGCCGGGGCTGCAGGCGCACATCAACTACCTCGCGAGCATGACCGCGAACGTCGATCAAAAGATCGGGCGCGACGCAATCGACCGTTACAACGTGCTGAAGAAGGAACTCGATGCTGTGCGTGCCGAGACAGATCGCGTGCTTGGGCCGTCGCAGCCGATCACCAACAGCGGGGAATATCGTTGAAGTTCTATTTGAATGTGAATTTTGCGAACTGGAGCTTACTCGGTTTGCCGGTGACGCCGTTGTCGTTGTCAAACACGATGATGACAGAGAACGTGTCGCCGCTCGTCGAGGTTACCGCTATACCTTCTGCTTTCATGTCCAACTGAAAAGGACAGCTCGCCGGGGCGTCGATTATCTGTTTGTAGCCGTCGGGTGAGGTCGCAGTCTTCTTATCAGCAAGAGCGCGGTCGCTGACAAACCAAATCTTATTGCCGTCGAATTCATTATTTCCGTACTCGGTCGACATCAGCACCAGGTAGCCGCGACCCGACACGTAATCGAGAGCCGCCAAATGCCAATCCGCTTTTTGGGTTCTCGGTGTCTTTACCGCAAACAGAGGCTTGAGGCTGATGGTGTGGTTCGATCCGGTCGGCAGGTCTCCCGCACAGACTCGCGCCCACTCCGAGTCCTCGCGCAAACCTACGACCAACTGTTTTCGCTGAATTGCCAATCCCTCAATGCGCAGGTTTGGCAACTTGCAGGGCCCCAGATCCAATTTGTATTCGCTCACCTGGTCAATCGACATCTCTTTTTGCTTGCCGGTAACGCGGAAGCGCATCAGATGTGACCACCTTTCAGCCTGATGCGAACCGATGACGTAATAGTCATCGCCGTCTTTGGCCATTGCTTCCCACTTTGGGTACTCACCAAGCTGGCTCGGCAGCTTCAGCGAATTGAGCACGTGGCCCTGGGAATCTACCGTCACCAGATCGCGTTTGCGGTCATCGGCCACGATAAAAGTTCCGTCGCCCACCGGCTCAATGCCCGACGCTTCGATCTCTTTCGCTTCCTTGCCGTCCCTGACAAACGACAGCAGCGGACCGGTCGTGGTTAGCGGCCGGCAAACTTTCTGTGGAAACGCGAAGGCGGAGAAAAGCAGGAGAGCGACATTCAGCGAAGCATAGATTCCGTTCATCTTTACCTCAGTGCCGGTCGAGACCTTGAGAAGCGCCCGTCAGATTTAATCGGCGCGATATTAGCAGATAAAGACTGCTCAATTCGCGCACTTGGAGTAGAATACCCGCCGCCAATGCCAAACCCTTTTTCCGAGAGGTAAGTTTATGCGATCTCGACTCTTATTGGTTGTAATCACGATTAGCTGCTTCGTCATCCCGGCTTACGCACAAAAGAGAAAGATTACTGAGAAAGATCTATTCAACTTTGTCTGGATTGCCGATCCGCAAGTCGCGCCTGATGGCTCGCGCGTCGCGTTTGTGCGCGTGACGGTGAATGCGCGCAAAGATGGATACGACACGTCGATTTGGACCGTGTCGACTGCCGGTGGTGAATCGAGACAAATGACTGCCGGGCCGCGAGACGGACAGCCGCGTTGGTCGCCTGACGGAAAGTATCTGTGCTTTGTCCGCGCGCCCGAGACCAACGGACGAGTTGAGCCGCCGCAGCTCTTCATGTTGTCGATGGAGGGCGGCGAGGCATTTCAATTCACGTCGGTGACGCGCGGCGCCGGTGGCCCGCAATGGTCGCCGGACGGGAAGATGATTTCGTTCGGCAATGGCGCGACCCCTGAGGAGATCGCGAAGGCCGCGCCGAAACCGAGTCCGGCGCCGGGCGCGAGTCCGAGTCCGAGCACCTCGCCTGAGCGCGAAAGTGACGTTCGGGTGATCACCCGCGCGGTCTATCGCAACAACGACGCTGGCTATCTGGATTTCAAACATCCGGGTCACATCTGGGTGGTTACCGCCCCCAAAACCGGCGATGAAAAGGTCACGCCGAAACAACTGACCAGCGGACGTTATTCAGAAGGAAACGTGACCTGGGCGAAAGATAGTTCGCGGATTTATTTCACTTCCGATCACCGCGACGAGCCATATTACGAACTGGGACAGACCGATATTTATTGGGTTCCCGTCACTGGTGGTCAGCCGACGACCCTGACCTCGTTCGACATGGGAGCAGGCGCATTCACAGTCAGTCCGGACGGAAAGCAGGTTGCGTTTTATGCTTCGACGAATAAACCGGTACGGTCGTACACGCAACCTGATCTTTGGGTGATGGAGCTGAATCAGGGAGCCAAGCCACGCAACTTAACGGCGAACTTTGATTTTGATCTGGGCGGCGGCGTCGGTGGTGACAACACGGCGCCCCGCGGCGGCGGCGGATTTCCGCCGGTCTGGTCGCCTGACGGTAAGAGCGTCGTGGCGCTGGTGGGCAAGGAAGGGAAGGCGATGCTGGCTTCCTTCGATGCGGCGACGGGGAAACAGACCGACGTGTCGGCCAGCAACGAAGCTATCGTTAGCTTTCGCGCCACTCCCGACGCTTCGAAGTTAGCGCTCTTGATTTCAACCCCAACCAGGATTGGCGATCTGTATTGGCTTGACAGGAAAACCGGGATCCGCAAGCAGCTCACTCACATTAATGATGAGTTGTTTTCGAAATTGAATCTTAGCGAGCCGGAAGAAGTCTGGTACACGAGCTTTGACGGGAAGAAGGTGCAGACCTGGGTGCAGAAGCCACCTGACTTTGATCCGTCGAAGAAGTATCCGCTGATTCTCAACATCCACGGTGGGCCGCACGCGGCTTACGGCTGGGTTTTCGATCATGAATTCCAGTACATGGCGGCCAAGGGTTACGTCGTCGTCTATCCGAATCCGCGCGGCAGCACGACCTATGGCCAGGAATTCGGCAACATCATTCAGTATCACTATCCCGGCGACGACTACAAAGATTTGATGGCCGGCGTCGATGAAGTGATCAAGCGCGGTTACATTGACGAGAAGAAGATGGGCGTCACCGGAGGCAGCGGTGGCGGCTTGCTGACAAATTGGACCGTCGGCCACACAAATCGGTTCTCTGCGGCTGTGTCGCAGCGCGACATCGCGAGCTGGAGCGACTGGTGGTACACAGCTGACTTCACGCTGTTCCAGGCGAGTTGGTTCCGCGGAGCCCCATTCGAAGATCCGGAAGACTTCAAAGCGCGTTCGCCGATTACCTATGTCAATGAAATGAAGACGCCGATGATGTTCATTCTTGGCGAAGCCGATTGGCGCACGCCGACCTATGCCGGCGGCGAGCAACTGTTCCGCGCGCTCAAATACAAAAAGATACCAACGGTCATGGTGCGTTTCCCGAACGAGACTCACGAGTTGTCACGTTCAGGCCAGCCGTGGCATCGCATCGAGCGCCTGCAACACATCACCGGCTGGTTTGATAAGTGGCTGATGGGAGCGTCGAAGCCGGAGTATGACATCGGCACGCCGGACACGGCGACAGCGAGCA
This sequence comes from Pyrinomonadaceae bacterium, assembly GCA_044870975.1. Taxonomy (GTDB): domain Bacteria; phylum Acidobacteriota; class Blastocatellia; order Pyrinomonadales; family Pyrinomonadaceae; genus UBA11740. Next base: position 511 of record JBIOZK010000216.1, on the reverse strand, counting down.
GCAGACCATAGGAGCAAACGCAGAGCAATATACGATCAGGAGTCGTGAAGAAGTTAAACTCAATCGTCTATGGCTTGTTCGGCGGCGGAGCTTTGCTCATTGGGGCTGCAGGCCTGTTCTTCCCGGCTATGGTCGTCGAGGAATCTTCGCACGATACTCTGGTCTCGCATCTAGTGCGCGAAGAGGCTGCCGCTGCAGTCTTCATCGGCTGTATGTTCCTTTGGTGCATCTTCGACTATGAACGCCGAAACGTCGTCCATTACTTTCTGATCGTCTTTACGTTGCTAATGGCGGCGATTCACTGGTTTGATTATCTGCAAGGACACAAGAACTGGGTGTCGCCGATCATGAACAGCGTGCCAGTGATAATACTGACGAGCATGACTTTGCTGCAAAAGTCGATTTCTACGTCCGCGAAGCGGACTGAATGCCAATAGCCCAGCGCTTTAGCGCTGGGACAGGGCAGGTGAATTCGCAGTCCGCTTCGCGGACGGCTGAAAACCATAGGCAT
>JBIOZK010000215.1:0-11512 GCA_044870975.1 Pyrinomonadaceae bacterium | reverse complement strand
AAGCGATGCGCCGCCGGCTGGCACGATGGCCGTTGATTAACTGACCGCGATGACTGAATCAGGAGTTGGCATCAACGGCAGCGGCTGAATATTTTTGAACTCGCTCTGCTTACGGATTACCCTGGTGACACCGGGACGAATCTTGCCGGCTTCGCACGCCGCGACAAATGCCGCAACTACGCGCGCATCGTACCGTGTGCCGATAAAGCTCTTGAGCCGCGTTAAAGCAGCTTCTAATTCCATCGCTCGCTGGTAGGGACGTTCGGTCGTCATGGCGTCAAAAGTATCAGCAACTGAGACGACGCGGGCTTGCATGGGAATCTGTTCGCCTTGTAGACCCTGCGGATATCCTTCACCGTTGATCATCTCGTGGTGCATGTACATCCCGGGCAGAAAGTCGCGCATGGCCGGAATCTGAGACATGATCTTGAAACCTTTTTGCGGATGCGACTTCATGATTTCAAACTCTTCATCGGTGAGCGCGGACGGTTTCTTCAAAACTCGATCGTCAATGCCGATCTTGCCCACGTCGTGCAGCAGTGCGCTGACGCGAATCTTCTCAATGTCAGATTCCGCCAAACCCAGAGCCTGCGCCGTCGCGACCGAGAAGCGCGACACGCGTTCCGAATGGCCGCGAGTGTAAGGATCCTTACCATCAATTGCGGCCGCCAATGCCTTGACCGTGCCGAGAAATAGTTCGCGATTCTCTTCAGCCGACTTTTGCAAGTCACCGATAAATCTCTCGACTTGATCGGTCATCAGATTGAATGAAGTGCCCAGTTCGCCGAGCTCAGTCCTGCCCAACACCATGACTCGTTGAGAAAAGTCTCCCGCGGCGATGCGCTGGGCGCCGGCGGCTAATTCGCGCACCGGACGCGTCAGCATTTGGGCAAAGAAGAAACCAAAGACCAGAGCGAGCACTGCGGCGATCAAGCTCACGAAGAGCGTCTGATTGCGCATGTCGCTTACCGACGCCAGCGCGGCAGCCTCATCCTGAATCGCGATGACACCCAATCTTGAACTCTCGTCCAAATCGACCGTGGCGTAGGCGCCCAGCATCCGGGCGGACTTTCCATCATGCTCCAGCGAGAAAGGCTCGAGCGCCGATTGCACTTGCGCGCCGGTTTCCAGCCAATCCTGAACGACCTTCAAATCAGTCATTGGCCGTTCAGCAAACGCCACCGCCGCATCGGGATGAGCCACGGCACGGCCGTTCTGATCGACAACGAAAACGACTGGCAGCCCCGCGTCCAATAACTCACGAGCGCTCTTTGATGAAGATTGCTGGACCGCTTTGAAAACTTCCTGAAAGGAAACGATAGCGATAACCGCGGCGGTGATTTCATCCCCGTTCATTACTGGCGCCGCAATCGTCAACCCCATCTCCTGTCCTGAGCGGATGACTTGAGGTCGACCGATAACTACACCGCGACTGCTCATATGCGCCAGCACCTCGTTGATGCGCTGGTCAACTTCTTCCCGCTTAATTAGATCAACCTGAAACGCGCGGTGGACTTCACCCCTTACCGGACAGATCGCCAACGCAATCAAATTTGGATCGTCCTGAAGACTCTTTTGCAAACGCGCGTCATAGCCGGAGTCCTCTGACAGCCGGTTGCTGCCGGTAATCTCAAAGGCGCGCGCCAACCCGATGACGACTTCGCGATAGCGCTGGCCGTACAGCTCAATCTGTCGCGCCTTGTCACGGACGAGCTGCGCCTGATAGCGCCCTTCAATCGCACGCAATTCTTCGGCTGTCCGCCGTGAAAGCAGAATGCCGGCGACGCTCAATGGCAGCAGTCCGACCAGCAGCAACACCGCCAGCACGACGTAAAGCAGTCGAATTTTGTGTAGACGCTCCAGCACTAAAAGAAGAGAACGGCGAGTCCTTGTGGGTTTCCGAGACGCACACCAAGGCCGCGGCTATGGCATGCCTTTTCCAGATTAGTCGGTGACAAAGCATAGTGTCAACCATTTTGGCCAGAATTTAACTGCTGAAATAATACCGTTTAGGGCGTCGGGTTGATTCACTTCGGGTCGCGGGCTCGCGGGATATAGGCTAAGCATTATCTTTTTGCAGACTCGCAAACACGACGGCGCGTCTAAAGAGTTGACGGCGCGGGGTTTTGCGCCGAACATTTGGACGCCGCGGCCGGACGCGAGCCTCAGCCGGATGGAAACGGTTACGAACGACGAACAAATGGTGAAACGGGCGCTCTCCGGCGACCCTGAGGCTTTCGGCGAAATTGTGCGGCGCTGGGAGCGTCGTATTTTTGCGCTCGCTTACGGGATGCTGGGTCGCGAAGAGGATGCTCGTGACGCCACGCAGGAGACGTTCCTGGCGGCTTTCCGCAATCTCCGCGGGTTTCGCGGTGATGCAAAGGTTTCTTCCTGGCTGCATCGCATCGCCGTGAACCAGTGCATTACGCGGCAGCGACGCGCGAAGGTCCGCGGCGAGACGGCGCTGGAAGATGAGGCCGAGAAGAACGCGGCTGTGTTCGCGCTGCCCATCGATGTTTCACCGGCACGGTCTGCCGAAGCAGTTGAGCGTAGCCAGGCAGTGCGAAGAGCGGTGCTGGCTTTACCGCCTGACCTGCGACAGGTGGTGGTAATGAAAGAATTCGAGGAATTGACGTTTCAGCAGATAGCGGATGCCCTGGAAGTTCCGCTGAGCACGGTCAAGAGCCGTCTTTACACCGCGCTCCGGCAGTTGCAAATGCGACTTCAAAAGTTTGGCGATAGCGAAGCCGCTGATTGAACGAAGGTAGTAATCATGAGAGACACACGCGAAAGACCAGTTTGTCATCGAGCCGAAGACCTGGTCACTTTTCTTTATGGCGAAAGTAGTGAGGCCGACGCCCGGGATTTTGGACGCCATCTGCAACAGTGCGATGCCTGTCGCGCTGAATTTGGCGTTTTCAATCAAGTGCACGATTCGATACAGCTTTGGCGCCATGAAGCCCTGGGCGCTTCATCAAGCGCCAGTGAAGTTGCTTATCAAACGACGCCGGATTCGCCTCAGGTCGTTGTCCGTCACGAGCGCAAGCTTTCGGCGATGGCGGCATTGCGCGAATTCTTCCGTGTATCTCCGCTTTGGCTCCGCGGCGCTACGGCGTTTGCGGCGCTGCTGCTGTGCGTACTCGGGCTGGTCATGATTGCGCGGTTCGCGCGCCAACCGGTCACGATTGCGAACGTCAATGGCGAAAAGACTTATACAAAACAGGAGTTGGATGCTGAAGTTAATAAGGCTGTCGAGCGGACGCGGCAGGACTTAGCGATTAGAAAAGATGAAGCACCTTTGACCATTGCCAAGAAAGAAGAACCGCGCCAACCAGTGAAGAATACGCAGCTCGCCACTAACCAAACCAGGACTCCGCGGCCGCGCAGTTTGAATCGCCAGGAACGCGAACAGCTTGCCGCTGATCTGCGTCTGACCACTCCGGCCGATGATGATGAGTCGCTGTTGGCGCTGCCGGAACAGGATACTCCGCACGAATGAAGTCGCATCAAGGTAATCGAATCATGAATCACTCAAAGACCAATACCCCGTTGCTACCGCTGGCCGCAGCGTTACTGCTGACGCTCGCCGTTTCCACGTATGCGCAGAGCGGCAATTCGCCTGCGCCGTCTGCGACGCCGAACCAAACACAAAACGTCGCCGAACCCATGCCGGCCCAGGATATCCCGACGGTCTTGAATTTTACGCCGCAACAGGCGGAACAGTGGCGGCAGATCAATCGCGAATTTCGGGCGCAGCAACTGGCAGCCGGCAGCAAGGTTCGAGACGCACGCACAGCTCTGAATGAAGCCATCGAATCGCCAAATCACAACGAAGATTTGATCAAGCAACGGGCGAAAGACCTCGCCGATGCCCAATCAGCAGTCACCCAGCTGCAAGCTCTGCGTCAGTCGCGCGTGTTGCAGCTCCTGACACCGGATCAGCGAATCAAACTAAAACAGCTTCGCGAAGAGCGCGCTCGAAATACTCGACGAAATCCGCAAAGCAATGCCTTCGACCAGCGAGATCGAGCAAGACGGAATGCCAATCCGCTCCTGACTCCGGCCCAGCGTAAAGCACTGCGTCAACCGCAAAAACCAAAGCAAAAGCCTTAGTCCATCACCCCAACGCAATAAAACCTGTCGAACCGGCCGACGTACCTGGCCGGTTCTTTTTTTTGGCTAATCCGAGATTGGAATAGAGCTCAGAGGTTAGAGATCAGAAATTAGAAGTTGGCTGGCTGGAAGAATTACCCGGCGCCAGGAGACTAACCCGACGCCAAAGGTCTTGTCTGAGAGACTTAACCGTCCATCTTCTTCACATCTAACTTCCGATTATTCGAGTCAACCATTGACGAGAGATTCTTGCCTTGGGGAATGTCCAGTCTAACATCCAGCCGCTGACCTCCAACTGCTGTCTCCGACCTATCCGATCTTGACGTAAACCTATCGTTCTGCGCATCATAGGCCGCTCTTTAGTAATTTCAGCCGCACGCGTTATCGATCTCGAACCGCCCGCGCAAGCTGCCAACAAATCGCCAGGATGCGGACGTTGGGCAGGGTTCCGATTCACTTGAGTCTCGAATGAATTTCATCTTTCGGTTCTTATTTGAACTTCAGGAAATGTCCCTGCTGGCCGGCCGGGCCGTCGCTGGAGTCTTCCGCAAACCGCGCTATTTGCCCGAGACGATCTCCCAGATGGATTACATCGGGGTCGGATCGCTGACGATTATCGTCCTGACCGGATTTTTCACGGGCGGTGTATTGACGCTACAGACTTATCAGACGCTGGCTTCCTACGGCGCGGTCGATCAACTCGGATATCTGGTTTCGATTTCTTTGGTGCGTGAGCTGGGCCCGGTGCTTAGCGCCCTGATGGTCACCGGTCGCGTGGTCTCGGCGATTTCTGCCGAACTCGGTTCGATGGAGGTTTCGGAGCAGATAGCCGCGATGCGAGCGTTGGGCACGGATCCGATTCGCAAGCTGGTCGCGCCGCGCATCATGGCGCTGGTCATCACGCTGCCCTTGCTGACCCTGATCACCGACATCATGGGTATGGTCGGAGGCTGGACCGTATCGACTTTCCTGTTTGGCCTGCCTTCGTCGATGTTCATCAATTCGGTGAAAGACGGAATCACCAGCGACGACATCATCGGCGGTATCATCAAGCCTTTGTTCTTCGCTTTTCTGATGGGTACAATCGCGTGTCACAAGGGTCTGAAGACGGAAGGCGGCACGGTGGGCGTGGGACGCTCAACCACTTCGGCCGTGGTGATGGCCTCAATCATCGTGATTATTACTGATTTCGTCCTGGCCCGCGCGCTGCAATTGGTACTCGGTACACAAACATGATGACGCAAAGTTCCATCGATCGCACCGTTGACAATCGCGTTAGCGATCTCGCCGCCGAGTCGACTTTCCGCGAAATCGACGACACCGATCGTGCTATTCCCGCGATTGAATTTCGCGACGTCACGATGATCTATGACGGCCGGAAGATTCTGAATGAACTCAGCTTCAAAGTGATGAAGGGCGAGACCAAGATCATCCTGGGAGGGTCAGGTTGCGGCAAATCGACCACGATTAAGTTGGTGCTCGGCCTGCTCAAACCGGACAGCGGCCAAATCCTGGTCGATGGCGAAGACATCACCGACTACGGCGAAGCCCAGATGATGAAGGTCCGGAAGAAGATCGGCATGATCTTCCAGGAAGGTGCGCTGTTCGATTCGCTTTCAGTCTATGAAAATGTCGCTTTCAAGCTGCATGAGCAAGGCGTGCCTGAAGAAGAAGTCGAGTCTGAGGTCCGTCGCATGCTGCGGTTTGTGAATCTCGAAGAGGCCATCGATAAGATGCCGTCCGAACTTTCCGGCGGTATGCGCCGGCGCGTCGGCATCGCGCGGGCGCTGGTCGGCGATCCGAAAATCGTGATGTTCGACGAGCCGACCGCGGGTCTCGATCCGCCCACGGCGCGAACCATTTGCGAACTCGCGATGAAGTTGCGCGACCTGGAAGATGTTTCTTCGATTTTCGTCACGCACGAAATGAACAATCTTGAATATTTGACGTCGGAATATGCGGTCGTCAACGAAGCGGGCGAGGTCGTGTTTGAAAAAGAAGGCGAGAAACTTTGTCTCATCAACAGCAAAGTCCTGATGATGCGCGAAGGCAAGATCATCTTCAGCGGCACTGACGAAACCTTGCGCAAAGCCGAAGACCCGTACATTCACAAGTTTCTGCGCGGACACTGAAGAGCAAGGATGAAGGATGAAGGATGAAGGATGAATTCCTTCACCGCATCCCGTCCTGCGTAACCCAGAAAGGACCTGGATTGAACGCGATGAAATCGAAGCGATGAATTGATTTATTTTCATCCTTCATCCCTCATCCTTCATCCTTGCATTTCAATGCCAAAATCAACCAAGAACATCGGAATGAGCGAGCTGCGGGTCGGCTTGCTTGTCTTTATCGCGCTGACCGTGCTCGTCGTGCTGGTACTGAATGCCTCGGGCGAGCTCAACCCCTTCAAGAGCCACCTGCACCTGCGCGCGCGCTTCGTTGACGCCAACGGCTTACGCGAAGGCTCGGATGTGAAGTTGGCGGGCGTGAAGATTGGCAAGGTCGATCGCATTCGTTTGCTCAGCCCGACCGAAGTTGGCACCGGCCCCGATCCAAAGAAAATTGAAGTCTTCCTGACGCTCGATACAAAGATTGACGGCGTGCCGGCCACCGATCGCATTCGCAGCGACTCAACTGCGCAACAGGCGGCGCCCAGCATCCTCGGCAACGAAATGATCGTGAACATCACGCCCGGCACACCGCTGGGCCAACCGGTCACCGAGAACTTCCTGCTTCCGTCATCGCAGGGCAACACGATGAGTGACCTCGCCAACCAGGGGACAGAGTTGGCGCAAAAGTTGGGTAAGCTTTCCGATCAATTGAACGAAGTCGTGAAGAACGTGCGTGAAGGCAAAGGCACGGTCGGACGTCTGTTTAATGACGAGGCGCTTTATAACAACCTCAACGCGACCATCAGCGACGCCGAACAACTGGCCTCACAAATCAAGAGCGGCAAGGGTTCCGCGGGCAAATTCATTTACGACGAACAGCTTTACAACAACGCCAACGACATCGCGGTGAGCTTGAAAGCCCTCACCGCCGACATTCGCAACGGGCGCGGTACGGCCGGCAAGCTAATCACGAGCGATGAGATGTACGACAAGATCAATGCCATCGCCGATCGAGTGAACAATTCAATGAACCACATCGATCAAATCATCGCCGGGGTGAACCAGGGTCAGGGAACGCTCGGCAAGCTGATCAAGGACGAAGCGATTTATAACGATGCCCGCACGGCCATCGCCCGCTTCAACACGACCACCGCGCGCATCGACAGTCTCGTCGCCGGCGCGCAACGCGGCGAAGGCACCGTCGGCAAACTCATCACCGACGAATCGCTCTACAACAACGTGAACAATCTTTCGTCAGAAGGCGTGAAGATGATTTACGACTTCCGCCAGAATCCGAAGAAATATCTGACGATTAAGTTCCAGTTGTTCTAGGGACACAAATAATTGTTAATTTGAGAGTGTGACGTTCAGAACCGCGACCGATAGGGAGCGGCCACACTCTCGTAATCAGTTACATACAACCTTGCTTGCCGCTCGCTGTCGCTCGCGGTTCTGACGCCGAGAACCTTACTGACCAAATCGCTTCCGATATTCATCGGAACTAATAAACGCCTTCACCATCTCAGCGACGCGGTAATCACCGCCAGCCTGATTCAACTTATTCAACCAGAAATCGAAGCCCGAGAAATCTGTGTTGGGTAGATCGTCAGGATTGCGCCGCAGGTAACCAAAGTACTGCATCAAGACAAACGCGCGGTTGAACTCGGCCGCGCTGAAGGTTGGGTTCTCAACGATCTTGCGCAGAACGGTCGCGCGCGTTTCTTGTCCAAGTTGCAGTCTGCTTACCAGATCATTTCTCTCGTCGGGTGAGAGGGCGTTGCCGGTGTGCGAATTTAAGAAGTCCACGTATTGGGCCGGCGGCAGCAGAGATGGATAGGTGGTCGTGAACTCGCTTGTCTGCACAAACGCATTGAAGTACGCGACCGTGTTCGCTTCGAGTAGCGCTTCCCAGCCCGGGCTGTTGACAACGACGCCGCGACTAATCTCTTGCGTATCACGAATGAACTCGCGATAACGTGGCATGCCGCGCGGACGTACAGTGTCGGGAAATGCGGCTTTGTAAGTGCGGTACACCAGAAAGCCGGTGCGCTGAAACTCGATGGAGAGAAAGAACGCGGCCGAAGTGTCGATACGTTTCACTTCGCGGCACTGCGCGTTGGCGCCACACGCTTCGATGTTGTCAATCCAGAATTGCAAGCCCGCCGGGTCGGCCACGCGGTTCAGAAAATCGTGATAGTGCTGGTCGACCAAAAAACCCGAGGTGTCCACCGGGTTCGGCGGCGGGGGCAAAGACAAAAGACCATTGTGAATCACGAGGATCGCCGAATTGCGCGGCCCGATGCCGGCGTTACCGGTCGCGTGCAGCAGTCCCAGCGAAACCGTCTCATTCGCTTCGTCGAAGTTGTCCGGGTTGATGAGCACGCTGATAGCTTTCTGCGTCTCCCCCGCCGCAAATACCAGGGTGCCGATGGTCGTAGTGTAGTCGGTCCGCTCAGAGGCCGTGCCGTCAGACGTAAAATAGTCCACCGTCGCCGGCGTTGAGACGTCGCCGGTGCGGGTAACGATAATCGTCCCGGCGCCGGCGCCTTCGAAGGTGTCGAACTGTGGTGCGCCGAATTGGATGACGCTCGAAGTTTGCGATCCGCACAGCACGCCGGGCGAAGTAGACCTGCGTGGATTCGGATCGGTGAAAGAAAAATCCGCCAGGTTGTTATTGGTATCAGTGCAGCCACCGTTGATGCGCATCAAAGACTTATTCACCGGCGGCGCGAGGGTGACCGTCCCTTCAAAACACATTGCCGTTCCATAGCCGACGTAATCGACGACTGCCCCGGTTAGATCCGGGGACGCGGGACAGCCGACGGGCAATGTCTTGTCCTTGGCGAGCAGCGCGATCTGGCCGCCGGTGGCGCCGAGACTACCGACCGGGATCGGAACATCTCCAGTAAGCACCTGGCCGTTCGCTCCGCCGCTCGGAAAGGTGAAGAGCAAGTGCGTCCCCGGCGGAAATGGAATGCTGGGTGAAAGGAAACGCACACCGATACTCGACGATTCATCGAATGAAGTGATGCTCAGCGTCCAGCCACTGATATCGACGGTACTGTTACCGCGATTGTAAAGCTCGATGAAATCGTTCTGATAAATCGCGCCAGCTTCGCCGCCTCGGGTGTAGATTTGGCTGATGCGAATATTTGAGTCAGCGACGGCCTGGGCTTGAACCAGCGAACTGATCGCGAAAATACCGACAATGGCAGCAGCCATAGAAAGAACTTTCACTCGCTTGGAGCGGAAATGTTCGCAGGCCTTGAAGGAGAACCACATATTTGCCTGATAAGGACCGCCAAAGATGAACTTCGTGGGCGAAGCTTACAATATGCGTGCCGCCGATGCACGAAAGCCCGTTATGAATGATTGAGCGCCGAAGGCGCGATATGAGGTCCGTCGATCCATCTTCTTTTTATTCCGCGCTTTCAGCGCTTGGGTTGGATGATCCCCTAACACCTGGGCCGTTGGCCCAGGCTATTGCATGGCGCACCGTTGGCGCTTTTGGGACAACGTTTCGCGATTCAAGATTGTGGTTACTCGACTGAGCGCCAAAGGCGCGACATGCAAAAGCCTAGGGCCACGCCCCAGGAAGCTCAAGATTGTGGTTACTCGACTGAGCGCCAAAGGCGCGACATGCAAAAGCCTAGGGCAACGCCCCAGGAAACAGAAGATTGTGGTTACTCGACTGAGCGCCAACGGCGCGACATGCAAAAGCCTAGGGCAACGCCCTAGGAAACAGGTCCGTTAGAGACCGACTGAGCGCTGAAGGCGCGAGATAAGATCGGTCGATCCTCTTCTTTTATTCCGCGCTTTAGCACTGGAGCTACTCGGCCACATAACGAGAGAGTCCGCAAAGCGGACGACTGATAATTGTCTATTAACCGGATGCTTACGGCTCAGTCGTCCGTCTCACGGACTCGCCTTTGTGCCAAACCGGCCCCACCGATGAATCGGTGGGCTATTCTCATTCGTCGGCTTCGCCGACTTTTGTAGCAACTCCACTGCCCACCGACAAACTCGCCCTTTCCACTCGCAAATTCATGGTTTCCGCGTGCAAACCGATCATTTCGCAGGTGCAAACTTCAGATTTTCGCCGCAAACCATCGATCCTGCCCCCCAAACCCTCGATTCTGGCGTGCAAACTGTCCATTCTGCCGTGCAAACCGTCCATCTTGCCGTGCAAACCGTCCATTTTGCCGTGCAAACCGTCCATTTTGCCGTGCAAACCGTCCATCCTGGCGTGCAAAGTCTCCATTTTGCCGTGCAAACCGTCCATCCTGGCGTGCAAACCTTCCATTTTGCGCCGAAAGACCCCAATCCTCGCTGAAACCGCCCGTCTCCTGTCGTTGTCGCAACAAATCTAGCCAAGCACCCGCAAAATTTCTTACCAAGGCAATTCTTCTATGCTAGAATCCGCGGCCATCAAGGGGTCTCAGCATCTACCGCCGGCCGAAGCCCCAGTCCCCGCTAAAGCCGGAATTCAACCATGCGTCACCTCACGATCTTCCACGATCGCGAAGTGAAAACCTTTAACCGCTAGTTCTCAGAAGGAGGTTTTCTGAAATGGACGACAATCGGAATCGCAGGCTCGCGTCCTTCATTACCTCGCGCGATTACTTCGCGCAGGTTTCAAATCAATTCGCGCCGAATGGCGTAGCTCAACAAAAAGCCGCTCGGTTCGCGGCGGTGATCACCGAGATACAAACAAAGGCGGCGGAACAGGAAGGCGGCATCGGCCAGGCGCGCCAACACACGCTGGGGCGAAAAGAGGCAAGGACCGAATTGCGCCTGGACCTTGAGGCAATGAATCGCGCCGCGCGCATCATGGGTGTGGAAAACGAGTTTCCGCTGCCGCCCGAGGATAACGACAAAGAACTCTTGAATGCGGCTCGCGCCTTCGCGAGGAACGCACTTCCTCTGAAAGCGCAATTCATCGCGCACGAGATGGAGGAAGATTTTCTCGACGACCTGGCCGCCGACATAGCCGCTTTCGAAGCAGCGATTGCCAAACAGAGCGACGCGCGCGGCGGTCACGTCGCCGCCGGCGAAGTCCTGGAAGAATTATTCGACGAAGGCACCGAACTGCAGCGCGACCTGGACGGCTTCATGCGCAACAAGTTCGCCAACAACGCCGAGGTCCTCGCCGAATGGACCAGAGCCAGCCACGTCGAACGCCCGCCACGACGGAAGAAACCGGAAGGCGGATCGACACGCTCGACACCGACGCCGTAGCGGATGGCGGCCTGAGAGGGTCGGAGCGCAGGCATCCTTGCCTGCGGTCC
>JBIOZK010000214.1:0-42378 GCA_044870975.1 Pyrinomonadaceae bacterium | reverse complement strand
ATAGGCATGAAGAAATTCCTTCAGTCGTCCGCTGCGCGGACTCGGTTCCATTACTGCCTTGGTTCCCAGCGCTAAAGCGCTGGGCTACTCTCATTCGTCGGCTTCGCCGACTTTTGCAACAAAGCAGCACTGATATGGTTCGCGCCGCATCGGCTTTGATTCTATCCGCGAAGCGTTATTTCCATGCTTTCCGATGGGCTACGCTGCGCTCCGGCCACCGGTTACTCTCTATCAGCCCTTCGGGCTGCACGTTTCAGGTGAGTCACCTATATGAATGCCTCCGCGGACTGGCCGCTTTTTCTCAACTGAGCCTGGGGCTTGTGCCACAGGCTTTATTCTGTCGTCTGCTCCGCAGACTTTAAGTCAACAACCCCCGCTGCGGGGGTAGTGGTGCAGTTGAAGTTATGAGGCGGAAGTCCGCCCGAAGTAAGGGCGAAATGTGCACTTACTGCGTGCGTGCTTCTGCAATCTTTGGCCAAACTGTACCACTGCCGCTGCGGGAAGTTGTTGCCCAAAACACCTACGTCCAATAGGTCCGATCGAGCGAGCGATAATGAACCGCTTCAGCCACGTGATCAGATTTGATTTCATCAGCATCGGCCAGGTCGGCGATGGTGCGACTAACCTTCAAGATTCGATCATAGGCACGAGCCGATAATCCGAGACGCGCCATGGCCCGTTCCAGCATCGATTCGCCCTCGGCATCGATTCGACAGTAAGTACGAATCAACCGCGGCGTCATTGCGGCATTCGCGAAGATCCCGTCGCTCACAAATCGTTCACGCTGGCGCTGCCGCGCATTGATTACCCGCTGCCGAATCGCCGTAGAATCTTCAGCATCGGGAGGAGCATCGCCGGTCAATTCGCGAAACTTCACGGCCGGCACGTCGATGTGAATGTCGATGCGATCGAGCAGCGGCCCCGAGATGCGGCCGACATACCTTTGAATCTGCAGCGGCGTGCAACGGCATTCCCGCGTGGGATCATTCCAGAAGCCGCAAGGACACGGATTCATCGCCGCTGCCAACATGAAAGACGAAGGGAAAGTCAGAGACATGGCCGCCCGGCTGATTGTGACCCGCTGATCCTCCAGCGGTTGACGCAGAACTTCCAACACGCTGCGGTCGAATTCCGGTAGTTCGTCTAGAAAAAGCACGCCCTGATGCGCCAGAGACACTTCGCCCGGACGCGGCACGGCGCCGCCGCCAATGAGACCCGCATCGCTAATCGTGTGATGGGGCGACCGGAAAGGTCTGTGTGTCACGAGACCCGCGCGACCCGTCAGACCAGCTACCGAATGAATCTTCGTTAGCTCCAGCGCGGCTTCGAATTCGAGCGGTGGCAGAATGGTCGGCAGACGCTTGGTCAACATCGTCTTGCCCGATCCGGGCGGGCCGATCAGCAGGATGTTATGACCACCCGCGGTCGCCACTTCGAGCGCCCGCTTGGCGGCTTGCTGGCCGCGCACTTCGGCAAAGTCGACGCTATAGCTGTCGTCGTGAATCAGAATCTCGGAAGGATCGACGCGCACGGGCTCGGGTGGTGCAGCGGAGCGAATGGCCGCTATCAGGTCAACGGCATTCCGCAAATCCGAAACCGGATAAACGTTGATGCCGGAGACCACCGCAGCCTCTTTCGCATTCTCTTCCGGCAGCAGCAAATGCTTCGTTTGCGATTCCCGCGCGCGCAGCGCAATGGGTAGAGCCCCACGAATCGGCCGCACCCGGCCGTCGAGCGACAGCTCGCCCACGGAGAGAACGTCGGTGAGATGTTCAGAGTTGGCCAGATCTCCGTTGGCGCCCAGGATGCCCAGCGCAATCGGCAAATCAAAGCTGGCGCCTTCCTTTCGCACATCAGCCGGCGCGAGATTGATCGTCGTCTTGTGAAAGGGAAAAAAGAAGGCGCTGTTGTTGATGGCCGCGCGAATGCGTTCGCGGGATTCGCGCACAGCCAGGTCGGGTAAGCCGACAATAATTACGGCCGCATCCTTGTCCGTCTCATTGCGGATGGGGGTTAGATCGACTTCGACATCGACCAGATTAGCGTCGATGCCATAAACGGCTGCCGATAATGTGCGGAAGAGCATGTGAGGTTAAGAGAAATAATCAAAGTGGAATAACTCTTTAGCTGCCAATCGTTGGCTTACGGCACGCCCTAAAGCGAGCAAGCGCGCCTCGCTGAAACGAAGCGCGCTTGCAAAGTATTTTGGCGGCCGGTCAACGGCCGCGATCAGAGAAAGTTTTCTGGTTATCTCCTGCGAGAGCCGGAGGCTGCCGGTGCTGACGCGGCCGGCAACTTAATCTCCTGTCCCGCGTTGAGTTCGACATTCGGAGCAATTCCATTCAGCCGCGAAACGTCGTCAGCCGAAACCTTGTTGGCCGCCGCAATCTTGGCGATGGTATCGCCCTTACGCGCGCGCACCTTGTTCAAGGTAGTCGTGCTCGAAGTCTCAGCATTGCGACGCCAGTTGGTCAGTCGGACGCTGGAATTCGGCACCACGAGCTTGGTAGTCGATTTCAGATCGACGCCCGTATTCATTGATTGCAACGTGGCGATGCTTACGCCGGTGCGGTTGGCAACCGATTGCAGGTCTTCGCCGGGCGCCACGGAAATCACGCGCGCATTGTCGCGAGCATCGGGCGAGACGCGCTTCAACAAAGCTGAGAGCTGCTTCCCTTTCCCGGCCGGAACGCGCAGGTTGTACGACTCGCCGCGCGGCGTCACATCGCGTCGCAATTCGGGATTCAGCGACTGGAGGTAATCGACGCTGGTATCAGCCATGTCCGCGATCAAGCGCAGGTTCGTCGCGTTCTGAACCGGGATCGTCTCGAACGACATGGGCGCTTCGGGCTTGATGTTGTGGAAGCCATACTTCTCAGGATTCTTCGAAATCATGATGACCGCCAGGATGTTCGGAACGTAATTCCGGGTTTCCTGCGCGATGTATGGATAAATCTTCCAGTAGTTGGCTTCGCCGGCTCGTGAGATGGCGCGATCGACATTTAGCGCGCCGGTGTTATACGCGGCCATCGCTAACAGCCAATCGCCGTTGTATCGCTTAGCCAGGTCTTTCAAATAACGAGCAGACGCTGCGGTTGGCTTTTCGATTCCGTTGCGCTCATCGACCCAGGCCGTCTGGCGCAGACCATATTGCAGGCCTGAACTCGGCACAAACTGCCACAGGCCGGAGGCGGCTGCCCATGAACGGGCTTTCGGACTCCAGGCGCTCTCGACCTGACCCAACCAGGTGATGTCTTCCGGCACGCCGTACTGACGGAAGGTCTCGCGCGCGATCTTCATGAAGCGGCCGGAACGACGCAGGCCGGATTCCATGGTCGAACGTCCGCGACCCTGATAATAGTTAATGTACTGCTGAATCAGAGGATTGATTGTGAAGTTAAAATCCAGCGAATTCTTAGCCTGCTCTAATTCGGCTATGTCGGTTTCAGAAACCTTCTTCTCGGTGTCGTTGAGAATCAACTTGCTCAACGGATCAAGCGGAGAAGGATCGAATCCCTGTTGGCGGAAGCCAATCTGGATCTGCTTCGGCTCCTGAACCTTGGCGATCTGCTCAACTTTGTCAGTCTTGGCAGTGGCCGCATCCTGAGCAATGACCGGCGCTGCCTGCTGCTGTTGCTGCTGCTGCATCTGCAGCACTGGAACCTCTTCGCGATAAATTCGCTCAACCAATTCCAGGTAATATTTCTGGAGCTTCTGGTTCGCGCGCACGTCCATTCCCGACATCAGGATTTCGTCGACTGCCTTGTCGAAATCCGAACGGGCGGCGTCACGCTTGTTGTCTTCCAGATTAAGCTTGCCCTGTTTGAAAAAGGCTTCGGCCCGCTCGATTAGCTGATCGGTACGAGGTTCTGCTTTCTGAACTTCGTTCGGAATCTCGCGAGCGGAAGAAGCGCCTAGTCCCTGGGCTTTTATGATTGCTGGGGTTAAAAGACCTGCTGCAAATAAAGTGGTTAAGGCTAAACTAAGACGAGCACGGGTCATCAATCGCTGTTCTCCTCTGGGTATTGCGTCGGGCGAATCCACGACTGCGACTTCTACCGAGTCGCGATGCGGCATTCACTACTAGTAAAACAATACGGAACGCTGAAAAGTTCCGAATTTATGGCCTGAATTCGGCCACTTGAGTGCCGAGGTTATCACACGGGTCGGGGGGTGTCAAACTATTCTCACCCGCCAAAAATGGCCTCGCCGACTCAATTCGGCCTTTAAGTAGATGCTTGTCAGCAGGGTACGTTGCCTCGAAATTTTGTCCTGCAACTGTTTGGTATCGAAGCAGGCGGAAGTTTGCCGGGAACGGCCATTTACTGCGGCCGCGCGCCGAGATTTCGACCGCTGGCTGCCTGGGGTAACCGGGCAGGCCGCGCCGAGCCGCCAACGGCCGGTGCAATCTTGTCCTTCAGCGCTTCGCGAATCACCTGGCGCATGTTGTCGACGAACACGAATTGGACGTCTTTGAACGGTTCCTTGGGAACATCATCCAGGTCTCGCTTGTTCAGGCTGGGTAGAAGGATTTTAGTCACCCGTGCCCGCCTCGCGGCCAGGACTTTCTCCTTAACTCCCCCGACCGGCAGCACATTTCCCCGCAGCGTGATTTCCCCGGTCATGGCCACGTCTTTGCGCACCGGACGCTGGGATAGAACCGAGATCAAGGCAGTTGCCAGGGTGATTCCGGCTGAGGGGCCGTCCTTGGGAATGGCGCCTTCCGGAATGTGAAGATGCAAATCGTACGTATTGAAGTCTTCGGGGTCGATTTGCAGCTCTTTCGCCCGCGCCTTGGCGTAAGAGTAAGCCGCCTGCGCCGATTCGCGCATGACCTCGCCAAGTTGGCCGGTCATCACCAAAGTCCCTTTGCCCTTCATGCGTAAAGCTTCGACGAATAAGACGTCACCGCCCACCGCCGTCCAGGCCAGTCCCGTGGCCACGCCAATCTGGTCCTTCTTCAGGACTTCTTCGGGAATAATCTTCGGCGCCCCCAGAAATTCGTGCAGGTTGGTCGCGGATACGCGCACGACGTTCAGGTCGCCTTCACCCAGGCGGCGCGCCACCTTGCGACAAATCGAAGCGACTTCTCGCTCAAGCTGACGCAGCCCGGCTTCCTGCGTGTAACGCTGAATCAATGCCAACAAAGCCGACCGCGAGATGTTCAGGTTGCGGGCGGTGATGCCGTTTTCATCCATCTGCTTGGGCAGCAGATGGCGGCGGGCAATCTCGAGTTTCTCTTCCTCGGTGTACCCTGCCAGCCGGATTACCTCCATGCGGTCTCGCAGGGCAGACTGCACCGTGTCGAGGATGTTCGCCGTCGTCATAAAGATGACATTCGACAGATCGAACGACACCCCCAGGTAGTTGTCGCGGAAACTGAAGTTCTGTTCCGGATCGAGCACTTCCAGCAGTGCTGACGACGGATCGCCGCGAAAATCTGCGCCCACCTTGTCGATTTCATCGAGCATGATGAGCGGATTGTTCGTCCCGGCCTGCTGAATCGCCTGAATAATTCGGCCCGGCATGGCGCCGACATAAGTCCGGCGATGGCCGCGAATTTCGGCTTCGTCATGAACCCCACCGAGACTCAAACGAATGAACTTTCGACCGAGGGCGCGCGCAATCGATCGCCCCAGACTGGTCTTACCAACACCCGGCGGACCAACGAGACAAAGGATCGGACCCTTGGGCTTTTCTTTCAGCTTGCGGACCGCCAGCGCCTCGATGATTCGTTCTTTGACCTTTTCCAGTCCGTAATGATCTTCATTGAGAATCTTCTCAGCCTTGTGCAGATCGAGATTGTCTTTCGATGACTTGGACCAGGGCAGGTCGGTCATTATCTCCAGCCAATTCCGCAACGTCGCAGTCTCAGCCGCATCAGGATGCATGCGCTCGAGCTTCTTGAGTTGTCGTACCGCTTCCTCTTCGGCGGGCTTGGGCATCTTTGAGGTTTCAATCTTCTCGCGAAATTGCTGCACCTCTTCCGCCAGTTCATTGCCCTCGCCAAGTTCGCTCTGAATGGCCTTCATCTGCTGGCGCAGATAGAACTCGCGTTGCGAACGATCGATGTCCGCCCGCGCCTGAGTATTGATTTCCTGCTGTACGGTCAGCACTTCGATTTCTTTGTTCAGCAGATCGTTCACCCGACGCAGACGCGCCGTCGTGTCGGCAATCTCCAAAACCGATTGCGCATCCTCAACCTTCAGTTCGAGGTTCGACGCCGAAAGGTCCGCCAGCCGGCCCGCGTCGTCGAGGTTCGCGATGATCGCCATTACTTCATGCGAGATGTTCTTGCCGAGGTTCGCGGCCTTTTCCATCGACGCGCGCACATTGCGCATCAACGCTTCGACCTCCAGCGACCGTTCCGGCGGAGATTCCTCAGTCATCACCTGCAGATGGGCCTGCAGACACTCTCCCTCGGTGCTGACTGAATCAACCTGGGCGCGCGAAACGCCTTGCACCAGAATGCGAATGCGCCCGTCGGGCAGTTTCAGCATCCTCATAATTACGGCGACCGTCCCGACTTTGTAGAGGTCGTCCTGCTGTGGTTCTTCTTTGTCCAGATCCTTCTGGCAGGTCAGCAGAATCATGCGGTCTTCGCCGAGCGCCTTGTCCACCGCGCGAATGGACTTCTCGCGCGAAACGAAGAGCGGCACGATCATGAAGGGATAGATGACGATGTCGCGGAGCGGCAACAACGGCAGTTCATTGGGAATTTGAAGTGCCAGGTCAGGCTCGGGAGGCTCCAACGCCACGGAAATTTTGTCGTTAATTTCGTCTGTCATTTTGTTCTGGCTCGTTACTCAAATTCCTTAATCGGGACCCGGAACGCCGAACCGCGGCGGTCTTTGGCTTTCGGCAAACAAATCAGCAACACACCGTCCTTCAATTCCGCCTTCGTCTTCTTAACGTTGATCGTCCAGCGCAGCGGCACGACGCGACTAAAACGGCCATAGTTCCGTTCCGAGCAAAGATGCGAAATGACTTTCAGCCGCGGATGGCGTTTCTTTTTCTCGCCATAGACGTGAATCTTGTCGTTCGTCAAAGCTATCTTAATCTGACTCGCCGGAATGCCCGGCAGTTCGATACGGATATATACAGCATCGGCCGTTTCGCAAACATCTGTGGCCGGTTTAAATGCCGCCAGCGGCGTCAACTCGGCTTCCGCCGCCTCGCGCAGAACTGCAAATAGTTTTCCGACGCGCTCAGCGAGCTGCTTCAATTCAATTCTTTCGAGACCCGCTGCGCCTGTACTCTTAACCATTTCAACGACCTTGTCGCGCGCGCACCAACGTCTTCAATTCAGTCATGAACTCAGAGACGTCCTCAAATTCCAGATAGACGGAAGCGAAACGGACGTACGCAACCTTATCCAACTCTTTGAGGCGACGCATGATTAACTCACCAATCTTGCTGGTCGGCCGTTCGCGCTCGGGCGATTCCTGCACGTATTTCTCGACCCCGTTCACGATGCTGTCCAGCTTTGCCGACGGTACGGGACGCTTTTCACAGGCTCGTAACAACCCCGCCATGACTTTGTTACGGTCGAAGGTTTCGCGGCGGCCATCCTTTTTGATGACCATGTAAGGGATTTCATCAATCCGCTCGTAAGAGGTAAAGCGCCGCTCGCACTTGAGACATTCGCGCCGCCGGCGAATTGCTTCGCCTTCACGCGACTCGCGCGAGTCGACAACTTTATCTTCGAGGAAACCGCAGAAAGGGCATTTCATTTTCTCTTCACCTCAGAGCGAAGGGTTATTAATTTCAAAAAACCTAGGTGGCTATGACCGGTTCATCTTCAACGGCATGTTCTACCGTCTCGACGGACATCAAGCCGCGCAGCCGCGCCAGATTCACATCGCCACGTAAAAAGTAGAACAACCCGCAAACCGCAGCCGGTCCAAAATCAACCAGATGCAAAATGATTGCGATTGCCGCTGCTTGATCGCGACCCACGCCTAATAAAATCAGGGCCGCGGCGGTGGCGGCGTGAAATGCGCCGGCGGCTCCGCCCGGCGTCGGCACAGCCGAGCCGACCATCGACCAGCCGAGCACGAAAATGACTTGCGACACCCCAAACGAAATACCGAAGGCACGACATACAAGCATGTTTGCCGCAATCACCGACCCCCAAAGCAAGGCGGACCAAAAAATAGTAATCCCCAGCAATCGCACGTCAGAAAGCACGCCCAGCGCCGTGCCCAGTTGTTCCAGAGTGCTCAATAAAGCCGTTTTGACTCTCACCAAGAGTCGATGCTTAGGTGTCACGCGGCCATCCAGCCACGCGACCAGAACCGCAGATCTGGTTCTGAACCAGATGAGAAATATGAACGCGGCGACGAGCATCGCCAGAAAACTGAATCCGATAATGCGGACCCAGCCAAGCTCGACGGCAGCATTGGTCGGCTGGAACCACAGCAGGTTCACCGCGAACATCAGCACGACGGTCATCGTGTCGTACAGTCGCTCAATCAAGATGGTCACGAAGGCGGCGGCTGGGCGGACGCGACGATCGCGCATCGGCAATGCCAGAGGGCGAACTACCTCGCCCGCGCGCCCAATCGTCAATACAGCCGCAAACCCGACACAGGTAGCAATCCATACTTCACGTACGCTGGTAGGAGTGAGCGGCTTTAGCAGTGCCTGCCAACGCGTGACTCGCCAAAGATACGCCAGCAGGATGATTACGATAGCGATCAGGATTAATCGCCAATCCGATTGCTGGACCGAAATCTTCACCTGGTGCCAGTCCAGTTTCCGGCCGAACAACCAGATAATTAACCCGGCAAGCAGGAACAGGGCTCCGAACTCAATCAGCTTCCGATGGTTTGAAACGGACTTACTCAGCACTGTGCTCCGGGGTCTATTCGAAGGCCGTCGCCTTGACTAAGAGATCAGGTAACCACAAGATATTGGGTGGCGGAAAAAGGCTACAACAGTTTAATGTTGCGCGCAAGAATCGTTTAGATCGAGCGAATTGCGCCAATAATCGTTTGGAACTTTGTTTCTTAGCGAAGCGTACGAGGGTCGTGACGGCCGCTGGATACGCACAGCCGCTTATTAACGCCGCAGGAATCGGGGAACGAAAACCTTGGGAGCCGCCAAACTCTTGGCTACCAGTGAAGGCGCGGAATTAGTCAGAAGATGCCGCAAGGGCGATGGCGCGGCGTGGGAAGAGATTGTCCAAACCTATAGTCGCCGCATTTATAACCTCGCTTACCGATTCACCTCGCGCGCCGACTCGGCTGAGGACCTGACACAGGAAGTTTTCATTCGCGTCTACCGCTCGCTCGAGCAATACAATCCAAAGCAAGGTGATTTGCAGAATTGGCTGATGCGGCTGGCGCGTAATCTGATCATTGACGATTACCGCAAACGGCAGCGCGCGCCCCAGGACGAAGCGGCCGACGATCTCGAAGATCATCAATACCATCTGCGCGCCGCCGGCGGAACGGTCCAGCGCGAAATGGAACGTCGAGAGTTGGGCGCGCAGGTACAGGCCGGCATCGACAAGCTTTCGCCGGATTTGAGAACCTGCGTAATACTCCGCGACATCGAGGAGTTAAGCTACCAGGAAATTGTAGACTTGTTAAAAATTCCGGAAGGAACCGTTAAATCAAGGATTAATCGAGGACGCATCGAACTTGCGAAGATTTTGCGTCGTATGCGAGTAGTGGAGGGTTAGCCTCTCTGAGATTTGAGATCTCAGATTTGAGATTTCAGATTTGAGATTTCAAAATCGAAATCTCGACTTTGAACTAACGGTGGGAAGCTTAATACGGATTTGAGATTTTATATCTGACATGTGAAACAGATGCTTTGTCACGAATTTGAAGATCAACTGACTGATTACCTCGACGGCACGCTCGAAGTGGAGGTGCACAAGAACTTTGCCGAACACGCGATGCGTTGCCCGGTCTGTCATGATCTGCTCAGCGACGTCAAGAACACCCTCGTTGCCTGTTCCGCATCTGAGGCGCCGCTGCCGGGAGCGGAGTTGGAAGCGCGGATTCTGTTGAAGACGATGCCTGAGACTTCAATCACCTGCGCAGAGTTCGAGGATTATTTGACCGATTATCTGGATGGGTTCCTGGTGGCGCCTCTGTATCACCGTTGGGAACGACATGCGGCTTTGTGCTCAGGCTGCAGTGAGTTACCCGGTGACGTGGTTCGTTCAATTGGCGCTTGCTATACCTATAAACAGGACGAAATGCCAGTTCCGGTCGGTCTTGAAGCTCGGATTCTCCAGAGTACCATCGGCAATGTTTTGCCGCAGGAAGTGCGCGCGCCGTTCATGTCACGCGTGGTTGAATGGATTCGCGGTGCGCTCGATCCCATCGTTTCGCCTCAACTCGCCACGGTTGCGACCATGTTGCTGGTTGCCGTTTTCGTCATGACCAATACCGTGTCTACCGATGGGTCGGTTGGCGGAATTTATGCCGCGACTTTACAGCTCGCTCAGAAGACCGGTGACAAAGCAACCAAGAGTTCGGTAGTTCAGGATGGCGTCAAGAAGCTCGAGGGTAGCGTCAATGATGCGATGGGCAGCCCGGAAGCCGGCGAGGAGAACGCCAACAAGAATCAAAATCAGGCCGTGAATCAGAACAACGCGTCGCCGCAGAATTCGCAAAACAAACGGAAAGATGAACCGAAGAGCGGCCGCTAAGATTGTCGCGGGATTGAATCAATGACTTGCTCGTATCACACCAGAAATCCCGCGACCGTGCAGTGCAGCCAATGCGCCCGCGCTCTTTGTCCCGCCTGCGATCATCGGATTCGCGGTTTTCCTTATTGCCAGGACTGCATTGTTGCCGGTGTTGAAATGCTGCGATATCAGCAGTCCCGGACTACTGACCAGCATGTAATTCGCCGCAAGACATCGCCCTTCATCGCTACGTTTCTTTCATTCTTTGTTCCGGGATTGGGCGCGGCTTATAACGGACAGACTTCGAAAGCTATTGTTCACTTCGCCATCTTCGCGAGCTTCTTTCAAATGGCGGTAGTTACAGATGGCGGGACCTTTTTCGTGCTCGGCGTTATCGGCACGTGGCTATTTGCAGCGGTCGACGCTTGTCGCACGGCGCAATTGATGCGCGCGGGGCTGGCTCCTGACGCTGAAGAAGACGCAATCGCCCGCCAGCTTTACGGTAATCCGCTCGCCTGGGGCGTAACGTTAGTCGCTTTGGGCCTCGCGTTTCTGTCGCATACTCTGCTGGGCATTCAGTTCCCTGTGCGGCGTACGCTGCCGGTGGCATTGGTTATTCTGGGGCTTTACATCCTGTTCGATTATTTGAAACGTCGCCGCAGACGCGAAGAGCTCCGCGGGTTTGAAATGACGGCGCCGTCATCGGTGGTGTCGAGCTGGCGCGTTGATTCGGCAAGACTGGATGCCGATTTTCCGACGCACGTGAATTCACGCCTGCGTTCGGCGAAATAGTTAAGTTCGGTTTACGGGCAGTCTAGCGCGGTAAACAAAGGAATATAACGATGGCAATATTAGCTGCACTTTTTAAAGGCACAGCCGTGGCGACAACAATTGTTTTCGGAATCGCTCTACTCAAGGCGTTGGTCATTTCTTTTGGTTTTCTCTTCGCGATCGTCAAGTTCGTAATCATAACCGCCTTCCTTACCCTGCTCGTTTCCATCGCGATTTCAATGTTCAGAGAGTGGTCAAGCAAGAACAGTTCTAAGGACGCTTGATCTCCGGGCGTCTCACTTCGGTACAAATCCAATCAATGTGCCAAGAATGTTGCCAAAGCGGTGATGTTCGTCACCTGTTCGACACTTCTGTGTTTGCGTTGAGCTTTCTCGTGTGATAGGGTCTGCCGCTCTAGCAGCACACAGGACGCGATTCTTGAATCGATACCCGGCGATTCCTAATCGGATATTTCGGCTGCTAGCTTCAAGCAGGGCTTGAACCTTCTAGCAGGTTCGTTAGTTTTAGCACCTCATAGTTGAATAAGTGCAGTCGCCCTCCGTCGGCGTCTGTAAACCTTTGCGGTCGCAGAGCGGCCCCCGTTTTATCAGCTCGCGATGCGATCGATAGGAGCAGAAGATGACCAGAGACGACCGGTTTTATGCTTTTATAGTTGCCCGTACATCCAGATCCAGAGCTCATATTCGCAGAATCAGCGTTAACAAACGCTGGTTGAAAATGTCCGCGGCAGGCCTTTTCGTGGTCCTGTGTGGATTGATGTATGGCTTTTATGGGTTGACCCAACAAGCCGAGCATCTGCGGATCGAGCGTGAGAACCAGAGATTGCGGGCCGAAAATGATCGGCAGAAGCAGGTACTGCAGAATCTGAATAATCGCGTCAATGCGGTGGAAGACACCTCGCGTAAGCTCGCGGAAGTTTCGGGTGTCGATAAATCAGCCGCTGAGCCTCGCGGGCAGGGCGGACCGGCACGGCCGGTTAGCAACGAAATGTTGATTGCGCTCGAGGCAAAGACCGCGAAGCTTGAACGCGACATGCGCATGTATGAAGACTTCCTGCGTTCCCGCGGCGTGGTGCCTTCGATTTGGCCCGTTTTTGGCCGGCTTGAGAGTGGCGTGGGCGGACGTCGCAATCCCTTCACGAATCGCGGCCACGAATATCACGAGGGTCAGGATATCGATGCCGCCTGGGGAACTCCGGTTGAAGCGGCGGCCTCCGGAAAGATCATGATTGCTGGTTGGCAGAGAGGCTACGGCAATGTGGTCTACGTCGATCACGGCAGCGGCTTTTCAACCCGCTACGGTCACCTTTCCAAGATCAACGTCGCTGTCGGCCAAACTGTGACCATGGGCGACATCATCGGCCTGGTAGGTTCGACCGGACGTTCGACCGGCCCGCACTTGCACTATGAAGTGCGTATCAACAATCAGCCGGTTGATCCCAAACCATACCTGCCCGGCGCAACCGCCAGCATCGGCGAGAAGAAGTAGAACCGCTAGCGAAGATCGAAGAGCAGCAACCTGGTAACTCCAGGTTGCTGCTTTTTCTTTTTCGTCAATGCCAATGTCGAGCAGATTTTACAATCTCTTGCTTCGCATTGACTTGCCCGTCTGCTAACATCCTTTTTCACTAATTTCGCTAAGGATAAAGCTAATGACACCTACTCGCTTGCGCCCAATCGCGCTCTTCGTTTCTCTGCTGCTCTTCATCAGCATCGTTCCGGTTCGGGTTCTGGGAGATGAAGGCATGTTCTTGCCTGATACGCTCAATGATTTACCCGTCAAGAAACTACAGCAGATGGGACTTCGGATTCCTTTGACCGATATTTACAATCCAAATGGTCCCAGCATTAAGGACGCGGTCGTGATCGTGGACGGAGGAACTGGCGAATTTCTTTCGAACGAAGGCCTTTTGCTCACCAACCATCACGTCGCCTTCGATGCCCTCGTGTCTGCATCCGATCCGACCAAGGACTATGCGAAGAATGGTTACGTAGCCAAGACGCGCGCCGAGGAACTGCCGGCCAAAGAGTACACCGCCCAGATTACCCAGGATTTGAAGGACGTCACCGCCGAGGTTTTGAGTGGCGTCACCGACACTATGTCCCCCCAGGAAAGGGCCGCCGCCATCGCCGGGAAAGTTCGCTCGATCCAGGCTGCGAACACCAAGGCAGCCGACGGAATCACAGCTCGAGTGATGCCGCTGAACGAAGGACTCTCGTATTACTTATTCACCTATCTCACGCTCGACGACGTGCGCATCGTTTACGCACCGCCGAAGAATATCGGTTTCTATGGCGGCGATCCTGACAACTTTGAATGGCCGCGTCATGACGGCGACTTTACTTTTATGCGCGTGTACGTCGGGCCTGATGGCAAACCCGCCGAGTACTCTCAAAAGAACGTGCCGTACAAGCCCAAGAAATTTCTTTCCATCTCAATGGCCGGCGTGAAAGAGGACGATTTTGTCATGGTGATGGGCTACCCGGGATCGACCCGGCGATATCGCGAAAGCTACTCGATTGCCTACAACCAGGATGTCTTCATGCCGCTCCTGATCAATTCCATGAGGGCCCAGATCGAAGCACTACAGGAAGAGGGCAAATCGAATCGCGAGCTGCAAATCAAACTGCAAAGCCGCATCTTCGACATCTCGAACACGCTGAAAGATTTTGAAGGCTCAGTCACCGCCTTGCGCCGTGAAGAAGTCGTCGCGCAAAAACGTAAAGAAGAAGCGGCCTTCATGCAGTGGGTGAACGCGAATCCCGACCGGCAGAAGAAGTACGGTGAAATATTGCCGGCGCTGGCGAAGGCTTACGACGAACTCAATAAGGTCCAACCGCGCGATACCCTGGTGCAACAGATCGCCGGACTCAGCGATACGTTTCAGGTCGCCGGCATCATCGCCGTGGCGGCGGCCGACAAGGAGAAACCGCAAAACCAGCGCAGTTCAAATTTGACGGGGGTGGTGATGCAGGCACGTATCGGCATGCCGGCAATCCTGGCTGAACGCACGCCTGGTTTTGAACGCAGAGTTCTCGCGGTCCTCCTGCGCGAAGCCGCCGAACTGCCCGCCGATCAAAAAATTGAGCCGATCGAAAAGCGATTCGGAAACCTGACGGGCGATGCGCGCATTCGCGCTGAAGAAGATTTCGCGCGCTCGGTTTCCGAAAGCAAGAGCTTTGCCTCAGCCGAAGCTGCCGAGAAGTTGTTCGGCATGTCCGCCGCCGGTCTGCGCGAACTGCACGATCCGATGATCGACTTCTCCGGCGAGATGCTGAACCTGGCTGAAGATGTGCAAACTCACACCAACACCTTCAACGCTGCCGTTGCGCGCTTGCGACCGACGCTGCTGCGCGGCATGAGCGAGATGCGGGGCGGCAAACTTTACCCCGACGCCAATCGGACGCTGCGGTTCAGCTATGGATCGGTGAAAGGTTATGTTCCGAAGGACGCCGCCGTGTACGGGCCATTCACAACTCTCTCCGGCGTGATCGAAAAGGACACCGGTCGCGAACCGTTCGACGCGCCCGAGAAACTTAAGCAGCTTTACCGCGCGCACGACTTCGGTCCGTACGCGACACCTGACGGCAAGAACGTGCCGGTGGATTTCCTTTCGACCAACGACATCATTGGCGGAAATTCCGGCTCGCCGATTCTGAACGGTCGCGGCGAGCAGGTTGGAATTGTTTTCGACGGAAATTATGAGGGACTCGGCAACGACTTCTTCTTCAACAGCGCGAAGGGGCGAACGATTTCGGTGGACATTCGTTATGTCCTCTTCATCGCAGATAAATTCGGTGGCGCCGGATACTTGCTGAAGGAATTGGATATTAAAGACGCCCGCGCCGCGATGCGACGGGCGGCCTAGTTTGCGATCACCTAGAGGTTAAGATCATGGATCTAAAAGATTTTTTGCTTGCCGAACTGAATCGAGAAGTCGAACGCTCGCGTCAGGCACTGGCACAAGTGCCGGAGGGAAAGTCTGATTGGAAGCCACACGACAGGTCGATGGCTTTTGGCTATCTCGCTAGCATGGTCGCCACCATCCCTATGTGGGTCACGATGCAAATCAATCAGGATGAACTCGACATCGCGCCCAAAGATGGTTCCAAGTTCGAGATGAAGCAGAACAATACGAGCGCTGAATACCTCGAGGCGCTCGAGAAGGCCGCCGCCGGCGCGCGTGAAGCATTCGAAAAGACTTCCGACGAACACCTGAAGACCAACTGGCAACTTAAAGCCGGCGGCAACGTGGTGATGGAAGCTCCGCGTTACGAAATGATTCAGGATTCGCTCCTGCATCTCGCGCATCATCGCGGTCAGATGACTGTGTATCTCCGCCTTATGGGTGCCAAGGTCCCGGCGATCTATGGGCCGTCGGCGGATGATAAAGAGTTTCGGTAACGGGCCGGTTACGGACGACGCGAGCTTCACAAAAGCAACCGGATCGGAACCGTCTTATCGCTCAAACGCGTGCGACCGGCTGAAGAAACGTTCTTTCGTATTTCGTGAAGCACTTCGTTTCGTGGAAGTGACGCGTCTCGGCCCGGCATTCAGGATCGTCTTTGACCTCGCGCCGGTATTTCTCATAAGCCTCGATAGTTGGAAAGCTGAACAGCGCCACCGCGATACTCTGTGGGCCGTCCTCGCCAATTCCGGCAAAGCTAAACGACGCCGCGGGAGGTGCTCCATGCGGGATGAAGTAGCCGTGATGGATGCCGCCGTATTTCTCGATCAAACGCATCCAGACCTGCGCATATTGCGCGAAGTCAGACACCTTTTCCGGGTCGAGCGTGTAACGAATGAAACAAGTTATCAAATGCAATCTCCTTTCAGCAGCGAAATTGATAATACTCCAGGCCGCACCTCACTTCGCCAGATCGAACTCAAGCCGCCCACTGGGTTATAATCCCCTCGCCAAGAAGGCATCAGATTTGCCCACTGTGGGAATCCACGTTGTCCGTAATTCGCATCTTAAAGCATCGTTGAGCCGCAAGATTTAGGGGGAACTATGGCCGCGAAACCACCGATGAATCGTTTGAAATCATATACGCCGGGCGCGATTGTCAGCGCGCCGCCGGGAGAGCGCAAACACATTCTGCGTCGCTTCTGGATGCCGGCCGTGCTGCTGTTGGCGCTCGCCGCGGGTGGTTTGACGGGAATTATTGCGGCGTACCAGCTCAACTATTCGCAGGCCGCCAGCGAGGTAGCGGCGCTGGCAACCTACCGGCCCAGCATCGTCACGCGCATCTATGCTGATGACGGCAAGACTGTCATCGGTGAGTTCGCTTTAGAGAAACG
The DNA here is from genome assembly GCA_044870975.1 of Pyrinomonadaceae bacterium. Classification (GTDB taxonomy): domain Bacteria; phylum Acidobacteriota; class Blastocatellia; order Pyrinomonadales; family Pyrinomonadaceae; genus UBA11740. The sequence goes on along the minus strand of JBIOZK010000214.1, from coordinate 25,637 downwards.
CATCCCGCTGAAGTACGACGAAATTCCGCCGGTGATGAAGAACGCAATTCTCGCGGTTGAGGACGTGCGCTTCTATGATCACGTCGGCATCGATCCCATTCGTATCGCGGGCGCCGCCTGGAAAACTTTTACTACCGAGAAGGTTGAAGGCGGCTCGACGTTAACGCAGCAGCTGGCGAAGAACCTGTTTCTGACGCGCGAGCAGACATACAAACGCAAAGTGAATGAATGGGTGCTGGCGCTGCAAATCGAACGCTATTACACCAAGAACCAGATCATGGAGCTGTACGCGAACCACATCTTCGTGGGCGCGAACGCTTACGGTGTCGAAGCCGGGGCCGAGACATATTTCGGGAAACAGGCCAAGGACCTGACGATTGAAGAAGCTGCGTTGCTCGCCGCGATTCCGAAAGCGCCGGGCGAATACTCGCCAACCGCGAATATTACGAGGGCGAAAGAGCGCCGCGACCTGGTCCTGCAATTGATGGCCAATGGCGGGTTTGCATCACAGTCAGAAGTTGATGCGGCGAAAGCAAAACCGATTCAATTGGCTGATTCAGCTTTCTATCAGGCGCCGCAGGCGACCGAGCCGGCCTTTGATTATCCGGTCGAATACATTCGTCAGGATTTGGAAGACAAGTACACGACTCGTGTGGCCCAGACGGGGCTGGCGGTCTATTCGACGATCAATGTGGCCGCGCAGCGCAAGGCTTATGAGACGGTGCGCTCCGGCCTGCGCCGTTATGCTTCCGGCCACAACGCGTGGCGTCCGGCATACGAAGTCATTCCGTCGGCGAATAGCAACGGCATTCCGACACAGCAGGAACTCAACGCCTATAAATATCCCGATTGGTATCGCAACGATTATGAACCCGGGCGTTACCTGAGAGGTCTGGTCACCAAAGTCGAATCGGGTCGAGATGAAGCCGCGGTCCGTTTCGGCAACTACACCGCGACGGTGACGGCAGCCGATATGGGCAGCAGCAAGCGCTCGCCGCGCAGCGAATTCAAGCCGGGTTACCTGGTTGAGTTTCAAGTCAAGGAAGTCGATAAGAAAAACAAACGGATGAAGGTCGAGATGCAGCCAGTGCCGTCGGTCGAAGGCTCGCTCATGACCTTGAACGCGCACACCGGCGAGATCATCGCGATGCAGGGCGGCTACGATTTTCTCACCAATAAGTTCAACAACGCCGTGCAGGCGTATCGTCAGACCGGTTCAGCCTTCAAGCCCTTCATTTACACTGCGGCAATCGAGTGGGGTATGACGCCGGACACGACCGTTAGCGGCGCGCCGATCAGCATCGGCGGCTGGACGCCGCATAACTACAACGGCTCGACCAGCAACGGTGACATGCCTTTGAAGACCGCGCTCGCGCAGTCCATGAACATCCCCGCGGTGCACCTCCTGCAGACCGTCGGCATTCAAACCGGAGCCCAGATGGTGCGGCGCTTTGGGATTAAGGTACCGATGGCGCCTTATCTGCCTTCAGCGTTGGGCGCCACCGAAGTTCCACTCGACCAAATGGTCTCGGCTTATTCGGCATTTCCCAACAAGGGCATTCGCGTCGAGCCGCACATGATTCGCAAAGTCCTCGATCGCGACGGCGCCGTCATGGAAGAGTGGGAGAAAACCACTTACAAGGTTGTGAGCGAATACGTCGCGCTGACGATGGTGGGAATGATGCGCGGCGTCATCCAGGGCGGTACTGCATCAGCCGCAAGTTCGCTCGGGGTGCCGCTCGCCGGCAAGACCGGCACAGTGAACGATCACACCGACGTCTGGTTTATCGGTTACACGCCGACTTACGTCACCGGCGTGTGGATGGGCTATCCCGGTCGCAAGAAAAATCTCGGCAACGAAATGACCGGGGCTCATGGCGCGCTGCCGTTTTTCATGGACTTCATGAAAGAGTTTCTGAAGGACAAGCCCAAGGAAGATTTTCCGAAGGCGCCGAACATGCCGGAAGACATGAAGGAGATGTATAAGCAGCGACAGCGTGAGCTCGCCCTGGAACGCGCGCAGATGTCCGTCGATGAAGACGAGGAGAAGACCGACACTACGACCACGCCCAGCGCAATCACCGAACCACGACTGGAAGATAAGACTTTGCCTCCGGCGCCCAAGAGCGATTCGCTCGATCCGCGCCCACCAGCTGATCCGACGAAGAAGCCGGCCGCGCCGGTAGCTACGCCCGCCGAGAGTCGGCCCCGCGAGGTAGACCCGAACAAGAAGAAGGGCAAGAAGGGCGATGACGGACCGCCGGGATGAGAAGCAAGGATGAAGGCGGAAGGATGAAGGATGAAACGCGGCGCTCATTCGGGCGCCGCTTTTTTTGGTAATAATGTGCTCAACTACTTCACTAACGCATCCATGCGGTCAGTTTCTTTGCGCAGGTAACCTTCATTACAGTTGTTGGTAAATCTAAGCGTCTGGCATCGGGCTAAGGCCTCTTTCATAAAGCGGTCCTTTTCCGCATCGTGACCTTGTTTCTCTTCCAGCTTGGCGAGGCGCACGCACGTAGTCACCGCATCCTGACGGTACATGTCCGGCGCGTTCGGCGGATAACCGGCCTTATCGAGAAAGGCCAACAAATCGACCAGTGCTGGTTTCGCTGTTTGATAATCACCGGTGCGGTATTTGTGGCTGGCTTCGTTGCCCCGTCGCACAGCTTCCTCTGCCAATTGAACGGCTGGGCTTTTTTTCGGTTGCTGGTTGCAGGCGCAAACGCAGAGCATCGAAACCAGAACCAGCACCGAACACGCTCGAAGTCCGCGATTCATTCACCCACCAACAATCTTCCCCAACGCGTGCGGCAGCATCTTACGCCACCAGGGCCAGTCGTGATTTACATCAGCGCCCCACAATTCCAGCTCGTGCGGAATGTCTTTGCTGTGCAGGATGCCTGAGAGCTGCTTGCTGCGTTCCGGGTCTTCGTAAGCGCCCTGACCCGACAAGATATGAATGGTGTCCGCTCGTTGCAGGAGCGGCAGGTAATGCTCGTCGTTCAGGTTCGGCAGATAGTCCATCGGGTTATTGAAATAGACGTTATCGTCGTAATAGCCGTCGAGGAATGAACGCACGTCGTAACTGCCGCTCATCGGAATGGTGCCGCGGAACAGATCGGGATGTTTGAAGTATTCATTCGCAGCCAGATACGCGCCGAGGCTCGCGCCGGTCGTAATCGGTTTCGCGTACTCAGGTGGATTCTCATTGCGAATTAGCGGCAGCACTTCATCGACAATATATCGATCGTATCTCGTGAGCAGCTCCGCCTTGAGCTTCGGCGGCATCTCTTTGTTGAGCAGGCTCCAACGATTGACGCTGTTGATTGAGTACGCGCGAATCTTTCCATGTTCGATGAACGGCTTGATCGAATCGACGAGATAGAATCGTTCATATTCAAGATAATCAGCTGCCGCGGTCGGCAACATCAGCAGCGTCTGGCCGGCGTTGCCGTACGCGACCAGCGGCATTTCCATTTGCAGGTTCGGGCTAAACCAGCTCGTGATTCTGCGTTCCATCGAGTCCTCTCTTTAATCCAGTGATTTGCGGAGTGAGATATTGTCGCACTTCATGCTCTCGCGCAACCCCGAGGAATTAATCGACCCAACAAAACCATCCTGCGACAGCTAAGTTCACGCCGGTTAAAGTCACTTGCCTGCCAGGTTGCTGAAAATATTGACGCAGGTAAGTAAATCGGATAGTTTCAGCCGCGCCCTCGCAATCCAGCTACTCTCAGGAGGCACCCAATGCCCAAAAAGAAAAAAGTCCTTTCAAATCACAAACCGCGCGGCCGCTGGTTCCAGTCGCGCAGTGCATGGCCCAATCGCGAGGCGCCCGTGCACACCTTGATGAGCGAACGCGAGCGCGCCAACAAGTCTCTGCCCCATGCAATGACTGGCGCCCAGTGGGTGTGCGTCGGCCCGACCAACATCGGCGGCCGCATCACTTCGCTGATTTGTCATCCCACCCGTCCTGAAAATATTTGGATTGGAGCCGCCGGCGGCGGCGTGTGGTGCAGCAAAAACGCCGGGCAGGAATGGAAGATGTGCTGGAACGATCAGGATATTTTGAATATCGGCTCGCTCGCCATCGACGAGAAGAATCCGGACGTAATTTACTGCGGCACGGGCGAAGCGAATCTTTCGTCTGATTCTTATCCGGGGATCGGGCTTTACAAGAGCACCGACGGCGGAACGACCTGGAAATTAATCGCCTCCAGCGACAACAACAACGTGCCGGTGCGCATTGGGCGCATCGCCATCGATCCTTTTGATTCACAGCATGTCATTCTCGGCGGCGTGGGCCTGGCCGAGGTCAGCGCGACGGGGGCTGATTATGGTGGCATGTTTGTTTCGACCAACGCCGGAGCCAGCTGGAGACGTCAGACCTTTATTTCGGAAAGGAATTACTGGTGTCACTCGATCGTGTTTGATCCAAAAACGAAAGGCCGCATCTACGCTTCGATAACTGAAAAAGGATCACGCAGTGGCATTTGGCGATCGGTCGATGGTGGAAAAAACTGGCAACACCTGCTGACGGATTTGCCGGAAGGGGCACGCTTCGGTCGCACAAGTTTAGCAGTCAGCCCTTCGAACCCGAACGTTCTCTACGCGTTTGCTCTGGACGAGGCCAACGATGAGATGCTGCTCGGCGTCTTCCGCACCACGAACGGCGGTGACAACTGGACCCCAATTCACGAGAAGCATTTTCAAAACGAAGACCAAATTTCCTATAACAATACGATTGTTGTTCATCCGACGGATCCCGACCATGTAATTTGTGGCGGAGTCAACCTGCATCGCACCACAAATGGCGGCAAGACCTGGCACAAGATAACGAAATGCGATGACGACTTCGATACTCCACACTACGCGCACTCAGACCATCACGCGTTGGTCATGCCGGCCGCAGCACCCGACCGCGTTTATACGGCGAACGACGGCGGCGTCGACGTCAGTGAAGATGGCGGCGATACCTGGGAGAACCGAAGCAAGGGATTGGCAATCACCATGTTCTACGACATGGATGTGGCCCAATCCAGCAGTAAGGTGTTCGGCGGCGGCTCTCAGGACAATGGCACAATCGTTACGCGGACGGGTACGCCGGAAAAATTCTTGACGATAGACACCGGTGACGGCGGCTGGAATATTATCGATCCCAAAAATGCCGGCCACATCTTCACTTCGGCCTACAACCTACAGATTCAACGTTACCGCGGCCTGGACGACGACCCGGTGATTGTCACTCCGCGGGCGCCGAAAGCTGAACGCGACTCTATTTGGATGTGTTACATCGCAATGGATCCGGTTGATTCGAACACTCTGCTTACCGGCACATCTCGCGTCTGGCGCACTACCAACGACGGCGAGAACTGGCGGTCGATATCGAAGCATTTGGACGGCAGCTCGATTTCAGCAATCGAAATCGCAGCCGCTGATCGCAATTTCATCTACGTTGGCACCGAGAACGGCGGTTTATTCCGCAGCCGGAATAACGGCAAGTCCTGGAGCGCCGACATCTCGAGCTCGATGTTGCCTGGGCACACCATCACGCGCATCGAAACCCATCCCAACGATGCTCGCCTGGTTTACGTGGCCGTGGCGAACTTTGGTCACGCCCACATCTTTCGTTCAAAAAACGGTGGAGACACCTGGGAAGACATCGATCAAGGACGCCTGCCCGACGTGCCGCATCACGTGGTGCTGATCCGGCCGGACGAATTGGACAAAGTTTATGCGGGGAATGATGCGGGAGTATTTGTGCTTGATACCGCTACCGGCGGCTGGTCAAATCTGACGAACAATCTGCCGAATGCGATGGTGATCGATCTCGTCTATCAGGAGAAAGAAAAGAAGCTCTTCGCCGCGACCTACGGAAGAAGCATCTGGTGCCTGAGTTTGAAATGATGCGCTGACTTAGCCGCCGCCGTGCCGTTTTTGAAACCAGTCTGAACGACGCTTCAGATTACCGGGACCTTCGCCGCGACTGCTCTTATTGTCGTCCTTCTGATCGTCAGTTCGACTTTCTTCGGCGTCGCGGTCTTTCTTCGACGCATCCTCATCATCACGGTCTTCGTTTTGTTGTTTGGCCATCGCTTCACCTCAGTTCGGTTTGGCAGTGTTCGCTTCTGATTTCTCTACCGGTGAATCCGTACGCCTGCTCCAATCGTCAAACGAACCATCATACAGATGCGCGTCGTAACCAAGATACTTCGCGACGAAGTAGAGCAGGCTCGCCTGCTGTCCGATGTGACAATACGTCGCCACCGCGTCTTTCGGTTTGACGCCGGCAGTATTGAAGAGCGCGCGCAGCGCTTCCGGAGTCTTGAATTTGTTCGAGTCTTCGACCAACGTTCCGAAGGGAATGCTCCTGGCGCTGGGAATGTGACCGTTGCGCGGAGGATTGCCTCCAGCGGCTTCACCTGTGTAGAACTTCGCATCGCGCGCGTCGAGAATCGCAACGCCGGGCTTGTTCATGTTACCGCTCACCCAGGCGAAATCGACCACCAATTTTGGATTCGCATGCGGAGTGAAGCTGCCGATTTTCGGTGCTTTGATTTCAGTTGTCACCCCCCGCTTTTCAGCAACCCAGGCCGGCAAGCCGCCGTCGAGAATCGATGTCTGATCGCCTAGTCCCAGATAATCGAGCGTGAAATAAACCCGTGACGTCGGCGTCACCCAGTCCTTGCCGAAGTAAACGATGATGCGGGACTTGTCGGTGACCCCAAACTTCTCGAACGTGGCCTTTAGTTGATCGACCGGTGGCAGCTCAAGAGCCAAACCCTGTCCGCGCGGAGTCGAGATGTCTGCAGTCTGAATGTATTGCGCCCCCGGGATATGCGCCGCTTCATATTCCTTCTTGTCACCCACTTGCAGCAACACGATGCCGTCATCGTTCAAATGTTTCGCCAGCCATTCAGTCGAGACGATCATTGACTCACGCACTTTCACTTGCCCAAAACACATGCCTTGAATCGACAACATCAAACCGACGACCGCCATCAGCCAAAAGACTCTTTTCATAATTCCTCCTCCGTGTGCTGCGTGTTAGTACGCGGCTCAAAGCACTGCGGTTTCCTCCAGTGTCCTACCCTCAGCAAACCGGGTAACGCTCAACTGCCTGGCATCCAGCAGATCTGATTGGCCCGCGAGGACCAAATCGGCAGCCACTCTGCCCGACGCCGGTGAATGCATCACACCATGCCCGCTGAAACCATTTACGAAATAGAGACCTTCGACATTCGGAGCCGGTCCGATGATGGCATGATGGTCGGGCGTCATTTCATAGAGCCCGGCCCAGGCGCGACGCGGATTGACTCCGGCTTCCGCCAACACCGGAACCCGTGAAGCCGCATGGGTGAGAATCTTCTCGACAAAAGTTTCGTCAAACTCAGTCTTAAAGCCCGGCGTTTCTTTCGGATCGTTCCAGGCGAGCAGAATCCCCTTCCCTTCGCGGCGAAAATGAAATCCGGTGGACATGTCGATGACCATCGGGAAGCGCTGCGGTAACTGGTCGAAGGGTTCCGTCGGCACCAACTGCCGGCGCAAAGGCTCAACCGGCAAATCCGCTCCCGCCATCTCGGCAATCTGCGCGGCCCAGGCACCGGCCGCATTAACTACGACTTTCGTCGCGATCGCTCCTCTTGAAGTCTTGACCGCCGCTACACGATCTTTATCAACTTCGATGCCTGTCACGGTCGTATCCAGCCACAGACGCACGCCTTTCTCTCTCGCGTTCAGCATGAAGCCCATCATCACACTATGCGGATCGACAAACCCGTCAGTCGGACAGAAGGTTCCGCCGAGAATGTCGTCCACCCGGAGCTGCGGCACGACCTCGCTAATATCCGACGGTTCGAGCCATTCAACATTCGTGACCCCGAATTTCTTCTGACACTCCATGTTCGTCTTGAGATAGGCGATATGCTTTTCATTCGTTGCGCAGAAGAGATAGCCATGCGCACGATAATCCGCCGGATGACCTACCACTTCATCGAACGTCGAGAAAAAGTCGATCGAATATTTCGACATCTGGATGTTGACCGGCGTCGTGAACTGCGCCCGCACCCCACCCATGCTCTTGCCCGTCGAGCCTTTGCCCTGATGAGCCTCGCGCTCGAGCACGAGCACATTGGTGCAGCCTTGTTGCGCGAGGTGATAAGCGACACTCGATCCGACTATGCCGCTGCCGATGATGACTACGTCTGCAGTTTCCATTTGTCGTAAGGTAAGAACGAAATCAAGAAAAGTAAAGAAGCAAAGATGAAGCTTGAACCCAACAGGGCTGGCCGTATAATGAGCGCCTTCGGATCGCGAGGTACTTGATGAAAACTACCGGACCCGGTTTGGTGACGGCACTTCGAATTTTGACACTCGGCTTTGTTTTGCTGATTTGTGTCGGGGAAGCTCTGGCTCAGAAACCGCCAATCGTCATTTACCTGGCTGGTGATTCCACGATGGCTCAGAAGACTTTCGACAAACGCCCGGAAACCGGTTGGGGCGAGTATCTGCAAATCCAATTCGACAACTCAAGCATCAGAGTCGAGAATCACGCGCAGAACGGCCGCAGCACGAAGAGCTTTATCGACGAAGGTCGCTGGCAGGTAATCGTCAGCAAGCTGCGCAAAGGCGATTACGTTTTCATCGAGTTTGGTCACAACGATGAGAAGAAGGAAGATCCGAAACGCTTCGCCGACGCGCGCACCGACTACCGGAACAACCTGATCAAATTCATCAACGAGGTGCGCGGCAAAGCTGCCTTTCCAGTTCTCTTGACGCCCGTCGTTCGCCGCCGGTTTAACGAGCAGGGCGAATTCTTTGATACTCACGGCGAATACCCGGCAGTTGTGCGAGAGGTCGCTGCCGAATACAAGGTTCCGCTGATCGACATGCAACAAAAGAGCGCAGCGCTGGTGAGTAAGCTCGGGGTCGAAGATTCAAAGAAGCTCTTTCTTATCCTGCGGAAAGGTGAGCATCCGAATTACCCCGACGGTAGCGACGACAACACTCATTTCTCGGCTTTCGGCGCGGAACAGATGGCGCGCGCGGCGGCGGACGCAATCCGCGAAGCCCGAATCGATCTGGCGAAATACCTGATCAAAGACGACGGTGAAGACTTTCACTCGCGGCTCCTGCCCGCGCCGCTCAAGGGCGGTTTGCGACTCGACGGCTACTGGGTTTGGTGTGGTTCGGTGATTAAAGGCGAGGACGGCAAGTTCCACATGTTCGCCTCGCGCTGGCCAAATTCGACGCCGTTTTCGCCTTATTGGCTAACGAACTCTGAAATTGTTCACGCGGTCTCTGCAACGCCTGAGGGTCCTTTCGAATTCAGCGATGTCGCGCTGCCTCCGCGCGGCGCGGGGTTTTGGGATGGCCAGATGACCCACAACCCGGCGATTCGCAAATACGGTGACACCTATCTGCTCTACTACACCGGCACGACGTACAAAGGTGAACGCCCCAGCGCCACGAATCCGGTTGGCGAAACCGACGCTCTGAAGCTCGAAGCTCATCGAGGAGAACGCATTGGTCTGGCCACTGCGAAATCGCCTTACGGTCCGTGGAAGCGTCTGGACAAACCCATTCTCGATGTCGTGCCGAATTCATGGGAGCAATATCTCGTCTCGAACGCGGCGCCGCTGATTTTGAAAGACGGGCGCGTGATGCTCTATTACAAAGGCGTCGAAAAACTGCGCGTCAACGCGATTGGGCTGGCCATCGCTGCTTGCCCCACCTGCGAATACAAGCGGGCTTCGAATCAGTCGCTGAACATGGGAATCGGGGCCGAGGACCCTTTCATCTGGCAAGAGAACGGCAAGTTCAAAGCATTGATGCTCGACACCGATCGTCGTTACTCACCGGACAAGGAAATTTTCTACGCGGTTTCGGACGATGGTATGCGCTGGCGTGTACCGAAGAACGCGATCGCAGTTTCGCGCAAAGTTCTGTGGGCAGACGGCACGGCGAAGCGAATGAATTCAACGGAACGCCCGCACGTGCTGATCGAAAACGGCAAGCCGACCCACGTCTTCTTCGCCACCGGCGAAACCATCAATGGAAAAAGATATACCTGGAACATGGTGATTCCGTTGAAGAGATAGATAGTCGGCGGGATTCTAACTCTCAACGCTAGTCTAGGTGAATCTAATTGAAAACTAGCTCTGGCTAATTGCCACTAGCTTCAGCTAGTGGATCTGTAATTAAAATAAGAATCGGCTTTAGCCGAATTCACTAACGCCCTTCCGAATTCTTAAATCTCTCAAACCCTGCGCGCTTCATAAATCCTTCGAATTCACTTTCAAAGCTTTTCGTCCGATGATGTTCTTCCTGATTAGCAATGTATTTCCTCACGGCGGGAACATTTGCTTCGCTGACAGATACGGCAAAGTACTCATCTTGCCAACCGAACTTTGTTTTGCACAAATCAGTCTTATTTATCCAGAACGATGATTCGCCTTTGATGAGCTGCATTATCTTTTCAATAGTTTGGTCGGTGCCAAGCGAAACCAAACAATGGACGTGTTCGACATAACCATTTATGGAATCAATGTGAATATTCTTTGCGCGCGCATTATCAAGAATATGCTTAAAGACTTTTAGCCGGATGTCGCTGTTGAGGTAGGGTTCGCGATTCTTCGTTGACCAAACACAATGAATCCAAACTCTTACCCACGGCATAGTTATCCTGACCTTCTCTCTTTGTCAGAATTCGGCTAAAGCCGGTTGTCTCTATACTCTTGATCCACTAGCTGAAGCTAGTGGCAATTGAAACTTAGAATTAGTGGCAAAAGCATTAGAGTTACTACCAGCCGGTATGAATCTTCCACTGGTCCACAATGTCCTCGCCTTCAAGCACGTTGTAGAGCGCATGTTGCGCCGCGGTCAGACACGAATGATTTGCCAGCACCCGCACGCGCGACCCAACTTTCAGACGGTCGAAAGTGTGCTCATCATTCGCCATCATGACACCGTGCTCCTGCGACATCTCGCTGACTGTTAGATTCAGATCCTTGCCGGTGAGGTCCAGTACTTTTCCATAGCCACAGTCCGGATTGAGATGTGCCGGACCACGGTCCTTCGATAGCGCGATGGCCCCGGCATCGATGATCACTTTTCGCCTTTCGCGGTCGCGATGCACTACTGAAGCCAGGACTGTCAGCGCGCAGTCGTCAAATGAGCAGCTACCGAGGGTCGCCTGGAACGCGTCAAAAAAGATGTAGTTGCCCGGCCGTACTTCGTCAATGCCGTCCAGATGATCGACACTCGTGATCGTTGGAGTTGAGCCAATACTCACGATTGGTACCTGGCCGATTTCCTTCCGCAGCGCCGCGCCAAAGTCAGCCATAAGATCGCGTTCATGTTTCGCGAGCGCCAGCACCTCTGGTTTTGTCTGACAGTTATAACTATGACCGGCGTGCGTGAGGATTCCCGCAAACCGCAAATTTGAAGCGTCTGATATACGCTTGGGAATCTCGGTGGCTGCTGGATTACCAGGTTCGACGCCGCACCTGTGATATCCGCAATCGACCTTCAGAAAGAGATTCAGACGGACGTTCGCCTGCTTCGCCGCGTCGTTTAGCTGTCCGGGCACCTCAGCATCGTCGGTTAACAGCGACAGTTCGCAGTCTCTTGAGATTTCAATTGCTTCGTCAAATTTTCCCAGCTCGATAGGGATGGCGTAAGTAATTTTCGTGAAGCCATTGGCGGCAAACGCCCGCGCTTCGGCCAGGGTCGAGACGGTCACGGCGCCGGACTGCCCGGCAGTTTGAATGCGAGCAACTTCGATACATTTATGAGTCTTGATGTGCGGGCGCAGATCAGCACCAAATTGTTTGACCCGCCGACTCATCGTCTCGGCGTTCCGCCTAACCTTTGCGACATCGAGCACGAGACTCGGTGTTTTCAGAGTTTCAAGTTTCATTGTTTGTAGTGTGTCGTGAGCTCCAATTGCACTTGCTTTCAAATTCACTAGCTTTGTTTTCAATTCCCACTAGTTCCAGCTAATTTCCTAATTTGCCACTCAGTTTTAGCTAATTGCCACTAGCTTTAGCTAGTGGATCTGTAATCAAAAATAAAATCGGCTTTAGCCGTATACTCCAGATCCATTAGCTGAAGCTAGTGGCTTGTTTTGGAATTTCCGCAGCTTGTTTTGGCGTTCCTGCAGCTTGTTCGGGCGGTTCGGTCAGTTGCGGTGGGTACCTCACGCAGCCCGATCCAAAAGCGGCTATGCCGCAGCACACAGCGGAAAGGCTTCGCCTTTCCGTAACGGGTCCGGCCACCCAAATCCGAGGCTGCGCCTCGGGTAAACCCTCAAAAAGAAAAAGGCGAGAGTTATTAGCTCTCGCCTGTGAAATTGTCGTTTGAGCCGGTCGGGACCGTCACTCAACCTCTACTGAAGGGAGAGTACCGATGCAGAACACGTCTATGCCGGCGCGGGCGTGCCTCCGGTAATCGGCGGCAGGATTGGCTTCAGCGGTTTCGATTCCTTGACCGCCGGCAGTTCCTGCTGAACTCCTGATTCACTGGAGGTGTCGTCCAGCGGCAGGCCGGCGACGATGCGCCGAATCTGTACGCCATCGAGCGATTCGTGCTCCAGCAAAGCTTCGGCGAGTCGCACCATGGTTTCGCGATTCTCGTCGATGATCTTAGTCGCGCGTTCGTACTGCTCGGTCACGATCTTGCGCACTTCGGTGTCGATGCGAATTGCGGTCTCTTCCGAAAAGTCGCGGTGCTGAGCAATCTCGCGGCCGAGGAAAATCTGCTCTTCCTTCTTACCGAAGGTCAGCGGCCCGAGTTCGGACATGCCGTACTCGCAGACCATTGCGCGTGCGAGTTCGGTCGCCTTCTCGATGTCGTTCGACGCGCCCGTCGTGATGTTGCCGAGGAAAAGTTCTTCAGCAATGCGACCGCCCATCAGAATCGAAATCTGACCGATCAAGTATTCCTTGGTGTAATTGTGCCGATCGCCTTCCGGCAACTGCTGCGTCACTCCCAGAGCCATGCCGCGCGGAATGATCGTTACCTTGTGCACGGGATCGGCGTTCGGAACCTTCAGGCCGACGAGTGTGTGACCGGCTTCGTGATAAGCGGTGACGCGCTTCTCTTCATTCGAGATGACCATCGACTTGCGCTCAGCGCCCATCAGGACTTTATCCTTGGCCAATTCAAAGTCAGACATGGCTACAACCTTCTTGTTGTAGCGCGCCGCGTTCAGTGCCGCTTCGTTCACCAGGTTCGCCAGGTCAGCGCCGGTAAATCCCGGAGTGCCGCGCGCGATGATCGTGATATCGACGTCTTCGCCGAGCGGAATCTTGCGGGTGTGAACTTTCAGGATGCCTTCGCGACCGCGGACGTCAGGTCTTGATACGACGACACGGCGATCAAATCGCCCGGGTCGAAGCAGCGCCGGATCCAAAACGTCAGGACGATTCGTCGAGGCGATTAGAATCACGCCATCGTTCGATTCGAAACCGTCCATCTCGACCAGCAACTGATTCAAGGTTTGTTCCCGCTCGTCGTGACCGCCACCGAGACCCGCGCCGCGATGACGACCGACCGCGTCAATTTCGTCGATGAAGATAATGCAGGGCGCGTTCTTTTTGCCTTGCTCGAACAGGTCGCGGACGCGTGAAGCGCCGACGCCGACAAACATCTCGACGAAGTCGGAACCGGAGATGGAAAAGAACGGCACATTTGCTTCGCCGGCAATTGCTCGCGCCAGCAGGGTTTTGCCCGTTCCCGGCGGTCCCATCATCAAAACGCCTTTGGGAATACGCCCACCGAGCTTCTGAAACTTCTGCGGTTCCTTGAGGAATTCGATGATTTCCTGCAGTTCTTCCTTGGCCTCTTCGACACCTGCGACGTCTTTAAAGGTCACCCGTTTCTGTTGATTACTCAAAAGCTTCGCGCGCGATTTGCCGAACGACAAAGCCTTATTGCCGCCCGACTGCATCTGGCGCAGCATGAAAATCCAGAAACCGAAAATCAGGAGAAAAGGAAGCAGGTAATAAAGCGCCGGCCACCAATAACTGCCGCCGCCGGATTCATCGCTGACCTTGGGCACGAGCGGTCCCTTGCCGTCAGCTGACGTTGTCCGCGCCGCCTTCAAAATGTCGTTCTTGGTTTGTTCGTTGGTTAGCTGAACGTGATATTCGACATTATTATTCTCTTTGTCGATCGCCACAGTCTCGTTCTGCTTAACGATTAATTCCTTTAGCTGGCCAGCTTTGATCTTCTCGTCGAGCTGAACCAGATCGATATTGGCGCTGTTCTTGCTCCCGGGATTGACGAGCTTATAAATCAGCAGCGCGCCCGCGATGATCAGCAGCCAGAAAATGATTTGTCTTGCTGTAGAACTCAATGCTTTCCGTTCCTCCAAGGCCGATAATACCTTAAATCAGCCATTCTTGCATTCCGATAATGCCGGGCGGTCAGAGATGCTTCCTCAGCCGCTAAAAGCTGTAAATATTTCAGATGCCCCGGCCGCGCCTTTCCGGTGCCTGAACTCAAACCCTCATGATACGCAGCCGCTCACGTTCGGGTTCAGGTCATTTGACGATGCGGCGCGGGCGATAATGCAACATCCCATTCTGCCGGAGAACCCTGGCACCGCCCGGCAATTCAATAAGGCGACCACTTTTCCGGCTGAGCAGTAATTTCTCGATCGCTACGATGTGCGCCTGTTCAAGTCGCCTTAAATCGCCGCGCTGTTGTCCCAGCCACAGCCGAAGTGCCCGGCGCCGCAGTCCGGCAGGCGCATCTCGCAAGAGGGCCGCAGGCAATGTTTGCGCCGCTAACGGCGGGTTGTCTTGACGGAAGAGAGCCGTGGCCGCTCCGTCGAGCGCACTGCCTTCCTGTCGGAATATTTCACCATTCCGCGTGAGATTCTCAACAAATCTCGGATTGAGGTCTTCAAGCAACGGCAACAATTCTTTTCGCACCCGGACGCGACTGAAGCTCTCATCAAAATTCATTTCATCCAGGCGATAATCGATCGATTTCAGCTGGCAATAGGCCTCCGTATCGCGGCGACGCGCCCAGGAAACGAGCGGTCGGGCGAGCACGACTTCACTTTTCGCCGATAGCTTTCGTTGCGGTTCGATACCGCCGAGGCCGTCGCTGCCGCTGCCTCGGATCAAGTTGAGCAGAATTGTCTCAGCTTGATCGTTCATGGTGTGCGCTGTCATCACCAGTCGCGTTTTACGAGACGTGGCCACGGCTGCAAAGAACTCATAGCGAGCGCGCCGCGCCGCCTGCTCAAGATTGTCTTTCGTTTTCTGTGCACGTTTCTCAACATCGACGGTCTTTACCACTGCTGGATGACCCAATTCGCGTGTTAGTGAAGCGACCCAGCGCGCGTCGGCGTCGCTGTGGGCGCCGCGCAGCTTGTGATTGAGGTGCGCCACGATAATTTGAAGGTCGAGTTTTCCCCCGCGGACCAGCTCATCCAATCCAAGCAACAACGCCACCGAATCAGCCCCACCTGAGACTCCCACGATTACCGCAGGTCCCGCCTGCGATAGCTCGAGCCTCCGCCACTCACGCAACAACCGGCGCGAGAACATGCTCAACGGAGCGAGCTTTGGCCGATGATTCGACCTTAAGGCTTCTTTTTTTGCTCGGGTTTTCGTCATCTACAAAAACGTACCGGCGATTCTAGCATTGCACATCTCACCTCACGGCAATCAGGTTTAGGGTACATGTTTGCGATTCGCTTCTCTGCGCCGTAAGATCGCCTGTCAAATCAAACCCGATGGAACTGACCGTCGCGATCACCGGAGCCTCAGGCGCGATCTACGCGCATCGAACGTTAATTCACCTCGCCGCCAGCGGTGTCGTTGAACGAATTAACTTAATCGTTTCGGACTCGGCCAAAACTGTGGGCATGGTCGAACTCGGGTTCGACTTACGCAACGCCGACGACAAGAAGATAAATGAATGGGTGGGGCTGGCGCCGGATGCGAAAATCATTCGGGCGCACCGCCTCGACAACATGGCAGCGACTCCGTCGTCAGGATCGCACCCGCAAGCCGGAATGATCATCGTGCCCTGTTCGATGGGCACGCTGGGAGCAATCGCCTCAGGCGCCGGCACGAACCTGATACATCGCGCGGCCGACGTGACTTTGAAGGAAGGACGCAAACTTGTCATGGTTCCGCGCGAGACGCCGTATAACGCGATTCACATCGAGAATATGCTGAAGCTTGCCCGCGCCGGCGCGCAAATCGTCGCAGCCAGTCCCGGTTTCTATCATCGCCCGCAAACAATCGAGGCGCTGGTCGATCATTTATGTTTCCGAATTCTCGATCAGTTCGCAATTCCCCATCCGACGGGCACACGTTGGAAGGGGGAGTAGGAATGTTGAGTTTTGAGTTTTGAGTTTTGAGTTTTGAGTTTTTTGGAACTCGAGTTCGGAGTCGAGTTCTGAGTCTTGATTTCTTAGTTTTTGTTTTTGGAATCTTGAATTTGAAATCTGAAATTTGAGATCTGATATCTGAAATGCCGTCCCTTTCAACAAACGTCCGCACCACGCTCGAGATGATCAAGATCGAGCACACCCTGTTCGCGCTGCCGTTTGCATTTCTCGGCGCGATTCTGGGCGCAGGGGGCATTCCCGGCGCCTGGCAGATCATCTGGATCATCGTTGCCATGGTGGGCGCGCGCTCAACCGCGATGGCTTTCAATCGAATCGCAGATCGCGAATATGACGCGCGCAACCCGCGCACAAAGATGCGCGCGATCCCGGCGGGCGTCTTGTCGATCGGCTTTGTCTGGGTGTTCACCATCTTCAGCGCGGCGATCTTCTTCCTGGCCGCGGCCATGCTAAACCGACTGACCCTGCTGCTGGCGCCAGTAGCCCTCGTCAGCGTCGTGCTCTACTCATACACGAAGCGCTGGACGCTGCTCTCGCATCTGGTGCTTGGCTGGTGTCTGGCAATCGCGCCAACCGGAGCGTGGATTGCCGTGCGGGGCGCAATTGATAGTTCCATTCCGTTATTACTTTCGGCCGTCGTCATGCTCTGGACAGCCGGCTTCGATGTCCTTTACGCGTGTCAGGATTTTGATTTCGACCGGCGCGAGGGCTTGCATTCAATTCCGGCGCGTTTCGGCATTGCGCAATCGTTATGGATTTCCCGCGCGCTGCACGCGGCAGCGTTCGGGACGTTGGTTGCGCTATACTTTCTGACGAACCTGGGAATCCTGGCAATCATCGGAGTAATCGCGACCGGCGCGCTTTTGATTTACCAGCACACGCTGGTGCGCGCGACTGATTTAAGTCGGCTAAACGCCGCGTTTTTTACCACTAATGCCTTTGTCAGCGTGATTTTGCTGCTTACCTTCGGCAGCGCCGTGTTCATCAAGCATTAATTAACAATGAGCCTTTCACACGATCCTAAACTCAATGACATTTGCGCCAAGGTCAGGACCGGCGAACGTCTTTCATTTCAAGACGGCGTCGCGCTCTTCAACACCGATGACCTGAATGCCCTCGGCAAACTGGCCGACACCGTGCGCCGGCAGAAGCATGGACGCACGACTTACTTCAATGTGAATCGGCATTTCAATCCGACGAATGTCTGTTACGTTGACTGCAAGTTCTGCGGTTTCTTTCGCACGCCGCGCCAGCCGGATGCCTACACTCACAATATCGATGACAGCTTGCGCATCGCGGGACAAGCAGTCGCCGAAGGCGCGACTGAACTGCACATCACCGGCGGACTAAATACGAAGTTGCCGTTCAGCTACTTCACCGACCTGCTTTCAGCTTTGAAGAAACGGTTTCCGCAGCTTCATCTGAAGGCCTTTACCATGGTTGAGCTGGATCATTTTGCGCGCTTCTACAAGATGAGCGACGACGATGTTATCCATCAATTGATGGAAGCGGGTTTGGATTCATGTCCCGGCGGTGGCGCGGAAATTTTTCGCGAGCCGACGCGTTCGATGATCTGTTCGCACAAATGCGATGCGCAGCGCTGGCTGGATCTGGCCGGTAAGGTTCATGCGGCCGGATTGAAAAGCAACGCAACCATGCTCTACGGCCACATCGAGTCATTCGAAGATCGCGTCGATCATATGATTCATTTGCGTGAGCAGCAGGACAAGTCGGGAGGTTTCCAATGCTTCATCCCCCTGGCCTTCTATCCTGAGAACACGCAGCTCGCGCATCTGCCCGGACCTTCCGGCATCGATTCATTAAAAACGATGGCAGTTTCGCGATTGATGCTCGACAACTTCCCGCACCTCAAAGCTTACTGGGTGATGTTGGGCAAACGAGTGGCGCAAGTCGCGTTACACTTTGGCGCGAACGACGTTGACGGCACAATTACCGAAGGCGGCGAACTAACGGAAAGCTACTCGGTTGAATCGAACAACGAAGTGAAGATGACCAGGACCGAATTGGTCGGCTTGATCGAAGAAGCAGGCTTTGAAGCCGTCGAGCGTGATACCGTTTACAATCGCATTGAAAAGGTCGCAGTGGTTTAGATTTTATGACTAGCGCAGCAACACAACAACGAACTATTTCATTGGCTCACTCGCCGGATTCAGACGACGCCTTCATGTTCTACGGCTTGGCGACGCATAAGATCGAGACGGGCGATCTGGAATTCAAACACGTGCTCCAGGACATTCAGACGCTCAACGAAGAAGCGCGTAAGGGAACTTACGACGTCACGGCGATCAGTTTTCATGCTTACGCCTACGTCGCGGACAAGTATGCCTTGCTGCCGCACGGGGCTTCGATCGGCGATAAGTACGGGCCGATCGTGGTCGC
Source organism: Pyrinomonadaceae bacterium (assembly GCA_044870975.1). Classification (GTDB taxonomy): domain Bacteria; phylum Acidobacteriota; class Blastocatellia; order Pyrinomonadales; family Pyrinomonadaceae; genus UBA11740. The sequence goes on along the minus strand of JBIOZK010000214.1, from coordinate 6,862 downwards.
GCATGACGAAGTTGATGCGTCGCAAATCTCAGATCTTAAAATTGCGGTGCCGGGCACGCTCACCAGCGCGTTTCTCGCCTTGAGTATTCATACGCCGAAATTCAAGTACGAAGTCGTGCCGTTCGATCAGATCATCGAAACTGTGGTCGAGCGAAAATGCGATGCCGGCCTGTTGATTCATGAGGGGCAGCTTTTCTACCAGACGCACGGCTTGCACAAAGTGCTCGACCTCGGTGAATGGTGGCATGAACACACAGATGGATTGCCGCTGCCCATGGGCGGTAATGCCATTCGTCGCGATCTGGGCGACGAGACCATTAAGGAAGTTTCTGCCCTGCTGCGAGAAAGCATTCAGTATTCGCTCGATAATCGCGAAGACGCCCTGCAATACGCCCTGCAGTTCGCGCGGGACATGGACCCGGCGCTCGCCGATCGTTTCGTCGGAATGTGGGTCAATGAACTGACGCTCGATTACGGTGACCGCGGACGCGAAGGCGTGCGACGCCTGCTGGCGGAAGGCCACGAGCGCGGCATTATCCCGCACCAGGTCGCGGTCCAGTTCGTCACCTAACGCTAAAAACCATCCATGCCGATCTCGCCTGCCCGTCGTGCCGCCTTCGAAACCCTGCGGCGCGTTGACGAGGAGGCGGCCTATTCCTCCGTCCTGCTCGCGCGCGCTGAAGGCAACTTAAACCCGAAAGACCGCAGCCTGAGCCATGAACTGGTGTTGGGAGTTCTGCGGCAACAGCTCTGGCTGGATCGCTTGATCGAACACTTCGCGAGTCGAAAAATTGAGTCGCTTGACCGGTCGGTGGTTATTGCTTTGCGGCTGGGGCTTTATCAGCTTCGCTTCCTTTCCCGCATCCCGGCATCAGCGGCGATTAACGAATCGGTAAACCTGGTCAAAGCTGCCCGATTGAAGTCTGCCGCGAGTTTTGTCAATGCTGTTTTGCGACGCGCCACTCGCGAACCGAAATACGATCCAGGTGCGGGCGTCAATGACCCAATCGAAGTTCTTTCCATTGAAACTTCTCACCCACGCTGGCTGCTTGAGAGGTGGCAGAGTCAGTTCGGATTCGAAGAAATGGCAGCGATTGCGCGGGCGAATAATGAAGCGGGGGCGACGGCGTTTCGATTTACCAGGAAGACAATCCATAGCGATCAGAATCCTGCGGAAATTGTTAATGAGCTGAAAGCCGCTGGGGCTGAATTGGTTGAAAGTGTGGTAGCGCCGGCGGCGTGGCGGTGGGTCAGCGATCAGAAAGGTAAGACTGAGGATGCCGGCGCACCGCAGGCAAGGATGCCTGCGCTCCGTTTGCTGGCTGATGAAGGGTTGATCTATTTCCAGGACGAAGCCTCGCAACTGGTTGCGCATCTACTTGCCGTACGAAATGATGAGCGCGTCCTTGATGTCTGTGGCGCGCCCGGAAGCAAGTCCACTCTTATTTCAGTCCTGGCGCCCCAAAGCGAAATTGTCAGTGGTGATCTCCATGAGCATCGCCTCAGCACGATGAGGCAGCTTGCAACCCGCCAGGCGGCAAACAATATCGATTTCGTGGTTCATGATGCTACGAATCCGCTCCCATTTCGCGAGCTCTCATTCGACCGGGTTCTGGTCGACGCGCCTTGCTCGGGTACAGGAACGTTACGGCACAACCCGGAGATTCGTTGGCGACTGAGACCGTCCGATATTGACGAATTGGCGGACAAGCAGAAGCGCATCCTCCAGCATGCAGCCGCGGCGGTGCGGGTGGGCGGACTGCTCTTATATTCGACCTGTTCCCTGGAAACAGACGAGAATGAGTCGGTCGCGAACGAGTTCCTGACAAACCATCCGGAATTCGAGCCGGCGCAACTGCAATCGGAAACCAGATCGACCGGCGAAAATGATGCGTTCGTCCGCATCTGGCCGCATCGTGACGGAACTGACGGGTTCTTCGCGACGGGCTTTCGGCGCAAAGCCTGAAGAAACCGGCGTGCGCTACCACTCGCTACTTCCTACATGTTAGACTGCGCGTTGCTGCCGGCTACGCTTTTCTGAAGTCACCCTGAACCCATCGTGTCCGCCATCCGCCAAACGTTAACTGTCATAAAGCGAATTGCGATTGTTATCGGGATTGCCATCGCGTTTTCCCTGGGACTGCTCGGAGCGATTTACCTTTCATTGCGCAGTTCGGAAACGCGCGTTCCCGACATCATCGGTAAGGATCGCAACGCCGCCGAAACCACGATTAGCGATGCGGGTTTGAATTTTCGCGTGCGCGCTGAACGGGCTACCAGCGAGGCCAAACCCGGGACCGTCCTAATTCAATTGCCGCACGCCGGAGAAATGGTTAAGGTCGGGCAGACAGTGGCCGTGGACATCAGCCGGCCGACGAAAGACGGTGAGGCTTCGACGCCCGCCAACGCGAATGCAAATGCCAATGCTTCGCCGTCGGGCCAGGACAACAATTCATCGGCAAACAATTCAAACGCCAACGCGAACAAGCGCAAACCAACAAACCGCAATGCCAACGGGAATGAGAACACCAATGGCAATGCGAACCGGACGGCGAATCGCAATCAGAATCGGAACGCGAACGGTAACGCGAATTCGAATGCGACGCCGGCCCATACAAACAGCAACACCACACCGACGAACCGGGCGACCACAAATACTAATGCTAATCGCCGGCCGCCGGTGCGCACGCCAACCCCCTGAGTTTTCGTCATGATTGAAATAGCCCCATCAATTCTCTCGGCAGATTTCACCCGGCTGGCTGAAGAAATTTCCACGGTCGAAAAAGCCGGCGCTTCAATTCTTCACGTTGATGTGATGGACGGACGCTTCGTTCCAAACATCACGGTCGGGTTGCCGGTGGTCAAAGCGCTCGCGGGCATCACCAGCTTGCCCATCGATGCTCACCTGATGATTGTTGAGCCCGGGCAATACGCGGACAAGTTTGCCAAAGCCGGTGCTCGCATGGTCTCGATCCACATCGAAGCCGATCCCAACGCGCATCGGACATTAAGCAGCATTCGCGCCGCCGGGGCACTTGCGGGCATTGTTGTTAACCCGGCCACCTCGCTGTACGCGCTGGACGAAGTCATCAAATTTGCCGATTACGTGCTGGTAATGTCGGTCAATCCCGGGTTCGGCGGGCAGGAGTTCATTCCCGAATCTCTCGACAAGGTCCGGCGCCTGCGCAAGATGATTGAGGAGCGCGGGCTGAAGACGCGAATTGAAATCGACGGCGGCATAAACGCGGACAATATTGCCGAGGTCACCGGCGCCGGGGCCGAGATAATTGTGGCCGGGTCGGCGATTTTCGGCGCTCCCGACCCCGCGGTGGCCCTCCGCGAAATGCGCGAAGCCACGGTTCTGTGGGTCTAGCTGGACAAACTTTCACCGGCAAATATCATCGGAATCAAATCGACAAGGTCGAAGTTTTTAATCATACTGTCCCGGCAATCGCTTGTTCTTGGAGGATTTTCAATGTTTTTGCACTTTACGCGAGCCAGCTTCCGCACCGTCGCGCGACGCATTGGTCTTAGTTTTTGCGTTGCCATGTTCGTCGTGTCGGTAAGCTTTACGGCTCTGTCGCAGCGTGATAACAAAACTCAGACGCAAACCGGACTGTCGAACGTCCAGCGAATGGACATCATGCGCTCGAAGCTCGAGGCGCTGAAGCGCTCGCTCGACAGCGCGATTGCCGCGATGCCGGCGCCAGATCCCAAAGACAAGACGAAAACTGACGAAGGCCGCGAGCGTTTGCGCGGGCTAAGTAAGGAAGTCGGGTCTGTGTTAGGTGAAGTAAACGACCTACACGCCAAGGAAGACCGATCAGATAAGTACGACGCCTCTCAGTTGGGCGGATTGGAAACTTCAGTGGCCGATTTGAATACCAGGGTCGAAGGCGCGCTGCAGGCAACGGCCGGCGCTCGCAAAGCTGGAACTCAAACAACGACCACCGCCGCATCTGACTCAAAGTCCGAGAAGCACAAGCGCGGCTTTCTCGGCATTTTCCCTGGCAAGAAAGACGACAAGTACTCCGAGCTGACCGGCGGAGTCGCGCCGGGTCGCGATCGCACGCTTTTTCTCGAAGCCACAAAAGAGGTGCGCAAGGGCAATCACGATACTGGCCGCTTGCTCTTCACCACGATCATTACGACCTATCCCGACTCGCCTTATCTGCCAATGGCTAAGCTGGCCATCGCCGATTCGTTCTATCTCGAAGGCGGCACGAGTTCTTTGATTCAGGCCGGCCAGGCTTATCAGGATTGGCTGACTTACTTTCCGACTGATCCGCTCGCGGATGCGGCAATGCTGAAAGTCGCTGAGACGGAAATGCGCCAGATGGGTTTGCCCGACCGGGAGGTTACTCATGCGCGCAAGGCCGAGCAGCGATTGAAGGTTTTGCTGCAACAGTATCCGCAGACCAAGTTGCGGCCTGAAGTCGAAGAGCGTCTGCGCCAGGTGCAGGACAACCTCGGCGACCATAATTTCTCGATCGCCATGTTCTATCGCGACCGCTACAACGGTAAGCACGGCGGATTGAAAGGTGCGCAGGATCGGCTCAAGGAGATCGTCGAAAAGTATCCGAACTACTGTCGGATGGACGAGGTGCTCTACAACTATGCGTGGACCTTCACCGTGGAAGAAGAACCTGACGAAGCCGCGAAGTACTATCAGCAGTTAGTGCGCGATTATCCGAACAGCCAGTTCGTTGAAAAGGCCAAGGATCAATTGAACATCATCGGCGCCGGTATCCCCGAACCCGATCCCATCAAAAAGAGCTTGGCCCCCTGTGAAAAGCCGGGCTTCGTATCGAATGTGATGCAGCAGATTACCGGCAGCGCCAACATCGCAACCAGCGGCAACGGGATTCTAATCACGAAGCATGGCGATGGGACGGACCTGATCGACAAGGCAATTCAGAACAATGGTCAGGTTTCCGAGAGCGATATCAAAGTGATGCAAACGCCGAGACCGGATAACAAGCCGGCCCCGACGCCTCCAGCGAAGCCGAACAACACACCCAGCGACTCAAATCCCGGCTCTCGTCCGCGATCGATTCAATCACCAACGCCTCAGCCGTAACTACCCAAGCATAATCACGTCGTCGCGATTCCGAGCGGTAGCCACCGAACAGTGCGCTGGCTACCGCTCAACGTTTGTTCGCTGTTGCAGTTGCTTTCTCTTTTCACGTATCCTCCGCACAAATGCCGGTGGTAAATACAAACGATTCCGACGAGCTGGCTCGCCAACATCGCACCGCCACAATGTTCGTAGTCGGGTTTCTGATCCTGGATGTCGTGTTGCTTGCGGTTGCTTATCTGGCGGCTGATCGCCTTTTTCGCCCCAGGGATCCGTCGCTCAGCATGGCGCTGTGGATTGCCATCCTGGTGTTCGGGCTGGGCGCATTTGTGCTGCGCCGCACGAGATTCGCGGCGATGCGACTAAAAGACATCGCGGCTTTGAAAGGCATGTCTGGCCTGCTCAAAACGCTGCAGAGCACCACGATTCAAATAGCCTGCATCGGGGGCGCCATTGGCCTCATGGGTTTCATGCTGGTCATTCTGAGCGGTGATTGGACCCTCACGCTGCGAGCGGTCGGCGTTTCAGCCATCGTTTTGATCTATGGATATCCCTTCCGCAGCGCATGGGAACGGGTGGCTCGAGACCTTGCGCCATATTCTTAAACCGTCATCCCGCTGACTTAAGACCTAACAAAACCCGCTAAGGAAGCAGGGCGTACATGACGATCAAGAGATTGGACCACGTCAGCGTTGTTGTCGATGACCTGGCAGCGGCTATCGCTTTTTTCACCGCGCTGGGCATGACGAAAGAAGGCGAAATGCCGGTCGAGGGTCCTTGGGTTGACCGCGTCAACGGACTCGAAAATGTCCAGGTCAACATCGTTATGATGCGGACCCCGGATGGTCACGGACGGCTTGAGCTGACGAAGTTTCGCAATCCGAATCTCATCGAGATCGAACCGGCGATCGCACCGCCGAACGCGCCGGGCCTCCGGAGCGTCATGTTTGCCGTCGAAAGCGTCGACGACACTGTCGCTCGCCTGCGCGCCCACGGCGCCGAACTCGTCGGCGAGGTGGCCCAGTACGAGGACAAGTACAGACTCTGCTACATGCGAGGGCCGGCGGGAATTATCGTCGCGCTGGCCGAGGAACTCTCCTGAAGTCGCCCTGGCTAACCGCTCACGCGCCGAGGCCACATGAACTCGCAACTCTCGTTTTCTAGCCGTCCTGGCCACATCCCTGGGCGCACTTAATCCAGACAACTCGCACCTGAATCTCGATACGTGAAAATGCGGCCGCACGTATCGGAGTACGCGCTAACGCATATCCGGCATGGGCCAATTCGTTGTTAATGCGACTTGGCGATCAAGAACATGTCGAAGCGCTGCCACCCAACAGAAGTGTTGCAGTTGGAATTCAATTCTCTTAATTGCCGCTTCATCGTCGGCTTCGAGGATGGGACGGCGTTGCAGTTGCATTTAGCGAGAGGGAATTTGAACTGAACCAAGGGGGATATCATGAAGAAATTGTTTACATTAGCTCTGTTGCTCTCCTCTTTAGCTTTCGTACCGACGACCAAGGCAGAAAACGTGAAGACTGCGGTGGCATTAAATACTCCGCAGGTGCGCATTCAAATAGGCCGGCGCCGGCACAGGCGTGATTGGAATCGTGGCTACGCCTACGGCAATCGTATCGGCTATGGCCGCACGTTCACTCGTGATGTACGCCTGGGCTTCCGGACCTACCGTGAAACCTATCAGGTCATCAATGGACGAACGGTGTTAATTAGTCGCGTGCGACTGTATTAACAAAAGCACATAAAAAAGGCCGCGACCCGAGAATC
>JBIOZK010000213.1:0-6514 GCA_044870975.1 Pyrinomonadaceae bacterium | reverse complement strand
TTAGATACTGTTGCCGCGATGGTCTAGCTCGAGCAGCCCATAGAGCCTGAATGCAGCCAGCCGAAAAATCCGACACTACCAAGGCCATCGTCCCCTTGCGGGCCGCGAAGTTCGGTCTCTTCATCCTTACCTTCATCAATCTCTTCAACTACCTTGATCGCTGGGTGGTCGCAGCCCTGGTCGATAGTCTCAAACGCGACTTGCACCTCAGCGATTCTCAAGCCGGATCTCTGGCGAGCGGTTTCATAATTGTCTACATGCTCGCCTCACCGGTTTTCGGCCGTCTCGGCGACACCAGGTCGCGTACCCGACTTATTGCCGCAGGCGTAGCGATTTGGAGTCTGGCGACTGCCTTAGGCGGTTTTGCGCGGAACTTTACGTCACTTTTCATAGCTCGCGCTTCAGTCGGCATTGGGGAAGCCGCTTACGGCACTATTTCGCCTGGCTTACTCGCGGATTATTTCCCCAGCAAAATGCGGGGACGTGTCTTTTCAATCTTCTTCGCGGCCATTCCCATCGGGTCGGCGCTCGGGTACGTCTTAGGCGCATCGATGGATGTGCACTTTGGTTGGCGTACAGCTTTCTTTGTCGCCGGCGTTCCGGGACTGCTCCTCTCTTTGTTGGTCTTGGCACTTCCGGATCCACCGCGCGGTGTGCAGGACGAAAACGATCCCGAAGCGCAGCTCGTCGCCCACGGGCAAAGCGCCGGAGGATGGCGCGATTATCTTGACCTGGTGCGCAACCGGCCTTATCTGTTGACGGTTTTAGGATATGCCGCCTACACGTTTGCGGTAGGTGGGCTGGCATTCTGGATGCCTGAATTCCTGTTTCGAGCCCGAGGTATGGCTAAGGCCGAAGCCACTGTGCAGTTCGGGACGATTGTCGTGGTGACGGGATTCGTCGGCACCTTTGTCGGAGGGTGGCTCGGCGATTATCTCTTGAAGTTCTCGAGTCAGGCTTATCTTTGGGTTTCGGGAATAGCGACCGTGGCAGCAGCGCCGTTGACATTTGTCGCGCTGACCGCGCAGCATCGCACGATCTATTTCACGAGTTTGGTGATTGCTGAGCTGCTAATCTTTGCCTCGACCGGGCCGGTGAATTCTGCCATCGTCAATTATGTGACACCGCGCGAGCGCGCCACGGCCGTGGCCTTAAGCATCTTTCTAATCCATCTTTTGGGCGACGTGCCATCGCCCGTCCTCATCGGCAAGATATCGGACATGAGTTCGCTCGGCACCGCTGTGCTGATTGTGCCGGTAGCCGTCCTCATCGCCGGTCTGATTTGGATTGTAGCCGCCCTCGGTAAGGTATCCGGAGTGCGGTCAAGGCCTGCGGAGTCATGAAGGTGGACGCGATTTCGCGTCGCGAAGCTCGAGTGGGACGGCATTGACGGCGCTTTGACGTCCTCGTCGTGGGGTGGCGGCGTTGGTGGCGCTTGCCTGCTTCATCATCTAACTGCTGAAGGCTATCGCGGACTGTTAAGCGACGAAGGTGACTTTGCATCGGCAACAGCCAAACGTTGGAGACTTCTTCGAAAACTCCATAGATTCTTTCGGGTCATATCTTTGAATTGCCCACGAACGATGCGGCGCTGCCATCCAGGACCTCAATTGGTAAGATCTATATCGCGCTGATCATTCCATCAACCTGCACCATCCGAAAGGACAGCCGCGGGTGGGCTGAACTCTTAACAAGTCCCGCGCATTACGGGTAATTCTGAGCTGGAAAAGCTGCATGCTCAGGTGAGAAATTATTGCAAAGGCGAGCACAATATTATATAAGCCTCGTACATTCGTAACTGGTTTGGTCATCGCGTAGCAAATGACTGATCGTTCGTGAATGTACTCAAAACTCCTGCACCTCGGGTGCTCAGATTTCAGTTGTCGAGGTAAATTCAAATGGAAGATCCGAGCTCATGGTCTGATCGTTTTAAGAACTTCCTAAAGGCGAACGGACGCACGCTCCTAAGCCTTTCCGGTGGCGCAGCGGTGCTGTTTGTCGGCGTAACCGGCTACTATTTTTTTACCACCTCACCGGCCACGATTTTGGTCACGGCGGAAGACTTTCCCTCAGGGTTTTCGCGATTTACGCAGAAGGATCTGATGGACAGCGTCGCGGGAAGGTTAGCGGAACTAACCAACCATACTCAAGGTCAGCCGCTTGTTCCGAAGGGAGGTTTTGGCATTCAGCCGGCGAAAGAAGTCATCTGGAAATCGGCGTCGGATGCATCATCGCCGGCATACAATCTTCAAATAAAAGGGTTCAGCTTAAATGTATGTCGCAGATTAGGGATGAGTTTGCGAACAAGACGATTCTTGTCAGTAAGTGTTAACGATGTCTCGGATGCCGGCTGGCGTTTGTCAGCCATGATGGAAGAGGCCCCGCATTATTCGGCGGTAAAGATTGGCAGTGCACCGGCGGGGGGTAGGCTTTGTACCCAATTTGATATTTGTGTTGGTGATTTAGCCGAGACAATTTTAGAGTCACTCGACATAGCCAAGCTCGTCAATTACTACATTTTGCAAACGAATGAAGACGCGAATCGCAAAATTCTGGATGTATACGCGAAGGTGCCGACCGAAAAACTAACGCCAAAAGACTTCGTGGTCTGGGGCAACGCTTATCAAGGCGTGAATCTCCCCGAGCTGGCGGTGGCGAAATACAATCTAGCTTTGGAAAAAGATCCAAAGTCCTGCGCTGCCATGGCCGCTCGTGGTTATACTCATGATCTGACTGCAGGGCGCGACTTGCAAAAGTTGAAACTGGCCGAACAAGAATTGCGGACCGCGTTGAAGTGCGAGGAACAAAACAAGTTTACTCTTACCTCACTCTGCCACGTGCTGACCCGAGAATGGAAACAGGAAAAAACGCAGACAGCACTGCTGGAAGAGGCCCGGCAGCAATGCCAGACCGCGTTGAATATCGATCCTAACTTCACCATCGCAGCCACCAACATAGGCTACATTCTCTACCGGCAGAATAACTATAAGGAGTCGCTCGATTACTTTGACCGTCTCAGCCAGAATTCTGCCAAAGACACCTCCGTTTTTGTAAATTATGGATTCGTTCTCTACCTGGAGTACCTCAGAACCCACGATGCGAGTTTGCTGGAACGTGCCATTCAGAAGACGGAGGAGTCCTTTGCTCTAGACCAAAGAAATTCGGCGGCGGTAAATAACCTGGGCTTTTACAATTATGAACGGCGGAATTATTCCGCGGCGGTTGATTATTGGACCAAGGCTAAGGCGATGACGCCAAACGATCCCGATGTTATCGCTGGACTGTGCCTCGCTTACGACAAGCTCGGAAGAGAAGGTGAAGCATTCGCTCTTTTGAAGGATGCCCGTGAGGCCGATTCGAATTACAAAGAGCCCAAGAAACTCGAAGGAGATCCGCATCACTGGAGTCCGCAAATGATAGCCGACCTGAGAACGATCTCTGCGCGGCTGCCGAAATAGCAGCTGCACTGAGGGCGAAGCGACAATTGGAGGCGGATATCGAGGGACACAAGCTGAATGAGACCCTTAGCGATGGCCAACGGAGCATCGATTGACCTCGTAGCTCGCTGCCCCTCTCGACGCAGTGATCGTTTGCAGGTTTAGCCGCCTCAAGTGCCAGAACTATCGCGGTCTTAATCGTCCGTCCTTTTCTTGCGCCACTTTGGACCTTCGGTGACCTGGCCGTCGGCCGTGACCACGACTTCGCCGACCCGCGTCCTTTTCACCAGGTCAGCTTCATAATCGTACTTTGGAGCATCGAGTTTGACGATCTTACCGGATTTCAATTCGGCCCGAATTTCCTCCTTTTCAACCTGAATAATTTTGCCTCCCGCGGCAGCCTTACGGATTGCTTCCAATACGGCCACCGGCACATCGGCTGGCTTGATCGGCGTCTCGCGATTCAGAACCGTCCCATCGGCCGCGATATCCATTTCTCCCTGGCCCTTTCGGAATTCAAAATCGTAAATCTTGACGCCGTCTTCGATCTCGCGGTTCACTTTGGCGATGACACAGTCGGCACACTCAGCTTTGAGCGCGGCTGCTACCGCCGACGGCAGCTTGATGCCGCGATTCCGGGTTCTACGTTGCGCTTGAGCGCCGGTAGTGGACAGACCGAGGATGATCACTGCACCAATCAACAGGGGAATATGGTTCCAATTCATGGGCGGCTCCTTTTCTGATTGCCGGTAATGGTTCGTTCGTTGTGGCATGATACTCAGCCGCCTGAAATTGCCAAAGGATCATTCGCCCAATCTCTGGCCGCGAGCGTCGTCTGGGGCATACATCTCTCCAGAAAATCTGCTAATCTAATGGCTCGCCACGCAAGCGACTGAAAGTCGCCAATTCTGAATTCCGTGATCGTAATAAAGAAAATTCTGCAGGCTTGCCTACTAGTCGGCGCTGGCGCGCTCGCACAGGTTGTTTGCGCGCAGTCAACAGACCAGAGTCTCCCAACGCCGGTTTTGGCAAACGACATCAACGGCAAGATTGCCGCGCTCGACGTAGGCGACCCGCGAGCGACCCGGCACTTTTATGCGCTTGCGGCAAGCCCGGGCGATCTGCTGATCACCGTCGAAAGCAAGAACCTCGATGGTGACATCGACGTGTTTACAGCGATCACTTTTCGGCCGTTGATGAAAACCAGCGTTTACGCATCATCTCAGTCGCCGGCCGTCACGAAGGGTGTCTACCTGCGCGCGCATCAACTTCTAATCCTGCGCATCGAAGCGCGCACGCCTAATGACGATCCAGGGTCGTACCATATTCGCTTTGGCGGCACCTTCGAGCCGTTCAGCGGCGGGATTCCAGTTGCCGAGAATACTGAAACGACGGAAGCAACGCCTCAGAAATCGAATGCAAATCGGCTGTCGTCTGTGGGTGCGACGATTCCGCGGCCCCCGGCAGAACTGACTGAGACGGCGGAAGCGAAACCGTCGCCTTCACCTGACAAAACCACCGAGAAGCGAGCCGAAGTCACCGAGGCTTCAAAGACTGAAACTGAGAAAACCACTAACACGGCGCGAACAAACACCCGCCCGCCTCGGCGCGGAACGACGAGGCCCCCAACTTCGCGCCGCCAACCGCCGGCCAAGAAGACTGAGCCATCGAAGACTGAAGCAGACAAAACCGAGGCGGCCAAGTCAGACAAAGGCTTGAGTGAAGAAAAGCCTTCATCAACCGCGGAGAAAACCAAAGAGACGACACCTTCCGAAAAGGGAAAGTCTCAGGAGATTGCAGTCCAGCAGCCGGGCGCACGACTGATCATCGAAGAGAAAGATGGCACGCGTATCGAACGGCTGATGTCCACCGTTCGACGAGTCGTCATTGAAGGCCCGACCATCGTCATTCTCTTAAGGAATGGAAAAACCGAGCGGATTGCGATGGCTGACGTAGCGAGGATGTCGATCGAGCCACAGCAGTAAGCGATGCCAGCTTTCGATTGGACTCTCATAGATATCTCACGCGGTTGGTTGCGCACGTTGCCATTGGTCGCGATTGATTCCATAAATGAGAACTTTCTTGCCGAGCAGTTCGGTCTCACCTTCAACTGATTCTCCGAGGCGCTCTGCCACTTTGATTGAATTGATATTGTCAGGGGCGATGCAGCTAATGACGTGATCCCGATCCATTTCGGTGAACGCGTAAGCGAGCACGCGGCTGGCGCCTTCCGTGGCGTAGCCCTTGCCCCAACTCGCTCGCCCGAGCGTCCACCCGACTTCGAACCCGGGCCATCCCGGCGGATTCATCATTCCTATCCGCCCTATCATTTTGCCGGTGCTTTTTTCTTCCACCGCAAAAACTCCGTAACCGCGAAAATGCCAGTGCCCGATGTGCGAAGCCATCGCGCGCCACGCCTCGAAAGGTGTTTGGACGCCGCCGATAAATTTCATAACTTCCGGATCGGTGGCAATTTCAACGTAGGCAGGAAAATCATCTTCGCGAAACCAGCGAAGCAGCAAACGCGGAGTTTCGAGCCGGACTTCGTTCATACTATTCTCTTGAGAATTTGCGAACAAGAAGGGCTATCGACAGGCCGATCCCCAGCATGTGAATGAGTAAGTTCGGGATTAATACCGCCCAAGGGTATTGCCAGGGATAGAGCTTTGATTCAACTGCCGAGTACCGCATGACCAGCCCGTACATCACGCCGTAAACAATCAGCCCGTAGAGTAGTCCGCTGATTATCGCGTGGTCGATCATGAACGCGATAACGCGACTCGCGGCATAGAAAATAGCCGCCACGATGAACGCGATCAGAAAGTGAAAAATCAGACCGAGCAGGGCAGTCTTCCATCCACCGTCAAAGGCTTTCAGGCCGAGAGCGCCGCGCGCGACTGATTGGAAAATCCGGGTCGGAGGAACGTGGTTGCGGAGTCCGAAAAATATGCACGCGTAAGTGATGTCAAAAAAACCGGCAACCAGACCGGCGACCAGAATAGTCAACAGGGGATTAGCAGAACGAGTCGAGACCATGTGTAAGCTTGCGAGAGTGGCACAGACTTCAGTCTGTGGGC
>JBIOZK010000212.1:0-51698 GCA_044870975.1 Pyrinomonadaceae bacterium | reverse complement strand
CTAGAGAATAGGGTGTAGGGTTCAGGTTAAGCATTCAGGTTATTAGAGACCGCCATTAGTTTCTTTCCTACACCCTATACCCTATCCCCTATCCCCTATCCCCTAAACCCTTGACTGAAGTTCTTATGATTTACCTGGACAATAACGCCACCACGCGCATCGCACCCGAAGTCTTCGACGCGATGTTGCCGCATCTCACGGCAGAGTGGGGTAATCCTTCGTCAGCACACGCCGCCGGACGAGTGGCGCGCGCGGCGGTGGTCAACGCCCGGGCGCAAGTTGCCCACTTCCTGGGCGCTGCCGACGCGGATGAAATCGTTTTCACCTCAGGCGGGTCAGAATCAAACAACTGGGCCATCGGCGGCTTTCTCGAACAAAATCCGGAGCGGCGTCACATCATCACAACCACGGTAGAACACGAGGCCGTGCGCAACCTTTGCGTGCATCTCGGTGAAATCGGTTGCGAAGTAACCTGGCTGAAAGTCGATCGAAATGGCGAACTCGATCTGGACGATCTTCGGAAGAGTTTGCGGCGGGACACGGGGATTGTTTCCGTGATGATGGCCAACAACGAGTCGGGCGTTTTGTTCCCCATCGCAGAAATCGGTCAAATAGTGCGCGAGCAGTCCGATGCGCTGGTTCACGTCGATGGCGTGCAGGCGGTCGGCAAGATTCCGATTAGCCTCAAGGATCTGCCAATCGATCTATTTTCGCTTTCAGGTCACAAATTCCACGCGCCGAAGGGCATTGGCGCGCTCTATGTGCGGCGCGGCATTAATTTGCCGCCGTTCGTCATTGGCGGCGGCCAGGAACGCGGACGTCGGTCGGGAACTGAGCCCGTGGCAAACATCGTGGGTCTGGGACGCGCGTGCGAACTGGCGCAGGACTTTGCCGGACACGCCCAGGTGCGCGCTTTGCGCGATCGGCTCGAGGATGAGGTGCTGGCGCGGTTCGCTGGCGCGCAAGTCAACGGTGCGGCTTCGCGCGAAAAGCGATTGCCGAATACTTCGAACATTTCCTTTGCCGGACATGATGGCGCCGACATCATGATGCAATTGGACGCTAAGGGAATCTGCGTTTCCACCGGATCGGCATGTCACTCCGGTTCTGACGCGGTTTCGGCCGTCCTGGGAGCGATGGGCACACCCGTCGAAATCGCGCGCGGCTCGATTCGTTTTTCGGTCGGACGCTACAACTCGGCGGACGAAATTGAGATGGTTTTAGCAGCCCTGGAAGATCTTCTCGGCAAGCGCCAAGCGGCCTGATTCACCTCGAGAATTTGACGCTAAAATCGGATAGCATTTTGATCGATTCCCGCTTAAGATCGGCTTGAAATTAACGAACTACGGGCTCATATTAATCGTACAAAACTTAGCCATTCGCACACTTCAAGGGGGACATCATGAGCGCGACAATCAGAGCGGCCGCACCGGATCTTCGTAGTGAACTAATCAACTGGAAAGAGCGCCTGCAATCGGCCTCAATCGCTGCCGAGCAAGGCGTCGCGCTTAACGGATTGTTGCGTGAAGTTCAGAGTGCGATTGAACGTCTGAGCGCACCCGAGTCGTACGGCGTCTGCCAGGTCTGCCACGATCTAATTGGTCAGGCCGCGATGAACAACGACCCGCTGGCGAAGACATGTTTGAGCTGCCTTACGCCGCAACAGCTCGAAGAGCTTGACGACGACCTCGGCCGCGCCTGGCTCATCCAGGGCGAATTTCTGCCGAAGCAGAATTTTACGTTCCAGGGCTGGGAAGTTTCTTATCACTACGCGCCGGCGGGCAGATTGAGCGGCGATTACTGTGATTTGATCACGACTGAATCCGGCGACCTATATTTTCTAATTGGCGACGTCGCCGGTAAGGGGGTCGCAGCGTCGCTCCTCATGAGTCGCCTGCATGCGATCTTCCGCAGCTTGATTACGACCGAATTGCCAGTGAGTCATCTCGTCGAAAAGGCAAACCATTTATTCGCGGACACGACGATGCGCCCCTACTACGCAACGCTTGTTTGTGGCAAAGCGTCAACCAACGGCGAAGTTGAATTGTGCAACGCCGGTCATTGCCCCCCGCTGCTCATGCAGGGCGCGACCGTGACCGCGATCGCAGCCACGGGTTTGCCGGTGGGCATGTTTTGTCAGGAAAGCTATGAAACGGTGCGGTTCAATCTGAAAAGCGGTGACCGACTGCTGCTTTACACCGATGGATTGTCGGAAGCGCGTGATGCCGGAAACGAAGAATATGGCGGTCGATTGCATGGCTTCGTTGGGCAATGCGCCGATCTTAAGGCCGGGCCATTGGTGAGTCGTCTAGTCGAGGACATGCGCGAGTTCTCGCAAGGAGTGCCCGTCACCGACGACCTTACCGTGATGGCAATTGAAATGACCGGTTGAAGTAATCCAGCTGCGCACGCAGGTGGCTTCCGGAAAAAGATCTGAAACTCAGACTCCGCAAGATCGCGACTGCGATCATCTCAAGCTTCATCTGCGTTTCCATCCTTTGGGGCGCAGACCTCTACCTACATCGCAAGCATGGCGTAAACATCTGGGGCTACCGCGGGCCGGCCGTCGGGCGCAAACAGGCAGGTGACAAACGTGTCGTCGTTCTCGGCGGCAGCACTACGTGGGGTTTTGGTTTGCAGGCCGGCCAGGATTTCCCTGCTCAACTGGAAAGACTTCTAGCGGACGAAAAGAACGCCCGCATCAAAGTGCTCAATCTTGGATTCAACGGTGAAGGCGCATACTCATTCACCCAAACCCTGGTTGATTATGATTATCTGGATGCGGACCTGGTAATCCTTTATAGCGGATACAACGATCTCGGGCCGAACTATTACAATTTTCGCCATCGCTCGCCGGTGTTCGCGTGGACTGGCTACTTACCGCTCCTGCCATCGTTGACTGTCGATAAGATTAGCGCGTGGCGGCAACAGTCGAATGGGGAAAACGCGAAAGTGGTTTTCCCCGCGCCTCATCTCGACGAACTGAAAACCTCTCCGAGTCAGAGGATTGATTTTAAGACTTGTTCCCCCAAATGGCAGTTTTACTGTGAGCGAATTGTCGGAGTCACGGAACTGGCGCTGGCCCAGGGTAAGCGAGTCCTAATCGTCGGAGAGCCGTACCTCACTGACAATCATGTCGAACAACAAATCGAACTAGAGAACATGCTGGCTTATCGATTTCAGGCTGATCCGCGGGTTCGTTACCTCAATCTTGGCCGCGTCGTCGATTTGCGTGACCCGTCATTGTGCTGGGACGGCATGCATCTGACTCAGGAAGGTAACCGGCGAATCGCGGCGGCCCTGAGCCAACCGACGCTCGAAATGCTTCGCTAGATTCAACGGGCCGTCGTGTCATCCCCAGCAACGCTGCAGTTCGTGTCCGCCATCACATTCCGTTCGCGCAATCGTGTGGTAAAATCCCCCTTCGCAAGCTCACCCGTACATATGAACTGAGCTGCCAGAGCCGGCCAACCTGATGGATCAGCTACCCAACGCCTGTGATCAAAAAGTAAGCGTCCTGCCCACGGATGATTTCGTGGCCATCTCGCGACACACGCCGCTGGGACAGGCCATCGAAGCGATGAAGGGTGACGAAGGCGGTTGTGTCATTATCACCGATGATGGACATGTCGCCGGCATTTTCACTGAGCGAGACCTGTTAACCAGGATTTCCGGCGAAGAAGTCGACCTGCAATCACCGATCGAGCAGTGGATGCAGCAGGACGTACAAACTCTGTCGTCGGCGGCCACCATCGGCGACGCGGTGCGGCTGATGAACGAGCGCAGCTTTCGCAATATTCCGATTGTTGATGAAGGACTCTTGCGAGGATCGATTTCGGTTTTTGACATCATCACGTATCTGGCGGAATGTTATCCGAAGACAACCATGAACCTGCCTCCATTGCATCAAGTAATGGAAACAGTTGATGGAGGTTGATTAATAGTTATTCGTAAATGGTAAATCGTAAATAGCCGTCGGGCCTTCTATTAACGATTCACGATTCACGATTAGCTTTCTGAAGCGAAAGGAATTATTCAAAAGTAATGAGCGCAGTCTTAGAACCACCAGTCGAAACGATTGATAAGAATCTGGAAGAGCTGGACACCGTGACCATCCGTTTTGCCGGTGACTCGGGCGACGGCATGCAGTTGACCGGGACGCAGTTCACCAACACGTCGGCAATTGTCGGCAACGACATTTCCACGTTGCCCGACTTCCCTGCCGAGATTCGCGCGCCCGCCGGTAGCCTTCCCGGAGTCAGCGGCTTTCAGCTTAATTTTTCGAATCAGGACATTCGTACGCCGGGAGATCAGCCAAGCGTGCTTGTGGCCATGAATCCGGCTGCGCTGAAAGTCAACCTGCCAGATTTGGAGGAGGGCGGCACGATCATTATCAACTCTGATGAGTTCACCAAAGAGAACCTGGAGCGCGCGGCCTATCATTCGAACCCGCTGGAAGATGGCTCGCTGAACGGATACCGCGTCCACACGTTGCCAATCTCAACGCTCAACATGAATGCGCTGAAAGGCGCCGTCGAGTTGTCGCGTAAGGAGATGGCGCGCTGCAAGAACTTCTTTGCGCTCGGAGTTCTCTATTGGTTGTATGACCGGCCGCTCGATCCGACTTTGAATTGGATCAATTCGAAGTTCCGAAAGAATCCCGAGTTGGCGAAAGCCAATGAGGTGGCGCTGAAGACTGGTTATAACTTCGCCGAGACCACGGAAGTATTCACCACGCACTACAAGATCAAGAAGGCCGTGATCGCTCCCGGGCGCTATCGCAAGATCACGGGCAACGAAGCCACCGCCATCGGCTTCGTGACGGCGGCCGAACTCGCCGGACGCCCTTTGTTCTACGGTTCCTACCCGATTACGCCGGCGTCGGACATCCTGCATGAATTGGCACGACATAAAAACTTCGGCGTCAAGACGTTTCAGGCCGAAGATGAAATCGCGGCAGTCTGCGCGGCGATTGGGGCCAGCTTCACGGGCCACGTCGGATTGACGGGCACGTCAGGCCCGGGCGTTGCGCTCAAGCAGGAAGCAATCGGTTTGGCCGTAATGACTGAGCTGCCGCTCGTAATTGTGAATGTGCAGCGCGGCGGCCCATCAACGGGGTTGCCGACAAAAACTGAACAGGCCGATCTATTTCAGGCAGTCTGGGGACGCAACGGCGAATGCCCGGCGATTGTAATTGCGCCGGCCACGCCCGCGGATTGCTTCGACATGGCAATTGAAGCGGTCCGGCTCTCCTTCAAATACATGGTGCCGGTTTTTTATCTGTCGGATGGTTATCTCGCTAATGGCGCCGAACCTTGGGCGGTGCCGACAATCGAAAAACTGCCGCGCATCGAAGTGAAGTTCGCCACCGATCCGACGAACTTCATGCCCTACGCTCGCGACGAAGCTACGTTGGCGCGTCCTTGGGCGCTGCCCGGTACGCCGGGACTCGAGCACCGCATCGGCGGCATTGAAAAGCAGAACATCACCGGCAACGTCAATTACGATCCCGAGAACCATCACCTGATGGTCAAGTTGCGTCAGGAGAAAGTCGATCGCGCCGCGGCCGACGTTCCGCCAGTCGAGGTCTTCGGCGATCCTTCGGGCAAGGTGCTGGTGCTGGGATGGGGTTCGACCTACGGTTCGATAACTTCCGCCGTCGAGAGGATGCGCAATGAAGGTAAGTCGGTTTCGAGCGCGCACCTGCGGCACTTGAATCCTTTCCCGGCCAATCTGGGAGAGGTGCTTTCGAGTTTCGAAACGGTAATCATTCCCGAAATGAATCTCGGTCAACTGTGCACAATGATTCGCGCGAAGTATTTGGTTGACGCGGTGGCCTTCTCGAAGGTCAAGGGACGGCCATTTCAGATTCGCGAGATTGTCACGAAGGTCGAAGAATACCTGTAAACAGATGCAGTCGGTTGCGGATATTTACGAGGAAGGCCGTCGTTACTTCATGGGCGAAGGAGTGCTGAACAATACTTTATCTCGCCTCGTAATGGACCTGCGCCAACACGAGATAGACTATATGGTGATCGGTGCGCTGGCGTTAATGGCCTATGGGTATCCGCGTTTCACCGAGGATATCGACATTATCGTCACCCCGGCAGGCCTGCAAAAGTTTCATGATGAATTGATTGGCTTAGGATATGTACCTTCGTTTGTGGGCGCCAGGAAGCGTTTCAAATCCACGCGAGATGGGACTCCAATCGAGTTGTTGGCGGCTGGCGAATATCCGGGTGACGGGGAGCCTAAACCGGTCGCCTTTCCAGAGCCTACGGAAGCGAGGAACGAAATCGACGGAATAAATTTTCCTACGATCGAGAAACTCGTTGAGCTCAAGTTGGCATCGGGAATGACCGCACCAGATCGACTTAAAGATCTGGCGGACATTCAGGAATTGATCAAGTTTCGCGGCCTAACATCGGAATTCGCAGAGCGGCTGAATCCATACGTGCAGGATAAATATCTTGAATTACTGAAAGCGGTACAGCGCGGCAGCAAAAATGAGTTTGAGGAGTAATAATGAGCACACAAGGTAACGGTTCAAACGGAAACGGACACAAGCTGGTCGACAGTTCGGTCTCGGCTGAAAGCGAAGGCGGCGC
The DNA here is from genome assembly GCA_044870975.1 of Pyrinomonadaceae bacterium. Lineage (GTDB taxonomy): Bacteria > Acidobacteriota > Blastocatellia > Pyrinomonadales > Pyrinomonadaceae > UBA11740. The sequence goes on along the minus strand of JBIOZK010000212.1, from coordinate 45,090 downwards.
TTCGATATTTCAGATCGCGCCGCGTCCCGGGGACTTGACCAAGAAGGACTTTGTCTCAAACCAGGAAGTGCGTTGGTGTCCCGGCTGCGGCGACTACGCGATCCTCAACAACGTCCAGAAGGTCATGCCGGACATCGGCGTCCCGCGCGAAAAGATTGTTTTCGTCTCCGGCATCGGCTGCTCGTCTCGCTTTCCGTATTACATGAACACCTACGGTTTCCACAGCATTCATGGACGGGCGCCGGCGATCGCCACCGGGATCAAAGCGGCGAATCCTGACCTGAGCGTCTGGGTGATAACCGGTGATGGTGACGCACTGTCAATCGGCGGTAATCATTTTGTCCACGTGCTGCGGCGAAACCTGGACATCAACTATATCCTTTTCAACAATCGCATCTATGGATTGACCAAGGGTCAGTACAGTCCAACGTCGGTGTTCGGTCAGCGAACCAAGTCAACACCGATGGGTGTGATCGACTACCCGCTGAATCCGCTCTCGCTGGCCATTGCCAGTGAAGCCACCTTCGTGGCGCGCTCGATCGACATCGATGTAAAGCATCTCGGCGTAATGGTCGAAGCGGCCGCCAAACACAAGGGCGTCTCGTTCCTCGAGGTCTATCAGAACTGCAACATCTTTAACGATGGCGCCTTCGATTATTTTGCCGAACGTGGTGTTCGCCCTGACAAAGTGCTCTATCTCGAACACGGCAAGCCGATGATTTTCGGCAAAGACCGTAATAAAGGGATTCGCATGAAAGGCGCGCTGCCTGAAGTCGTGACCATTGGCGAAGATGGAATCACTGAAGCCGATATCCTGGTGCACGACATTTATCTTGATGATCCTTCGGTCGCATTCATGCTCGCCCGGATGGAGCAACCAGACTTTCCGCAACCGGTGGGAATCTTCCGTTCGATTGATCGTCCCAGCTACGATCAGTTACTCGTCGATCAAATTGACAGCGCCATCGCCAAGTCAGGCCCCGGCAGCCTCGACAAATTGATTAATACCGGCGACATGTGGACAGTGGAATAGGTTTCAAGTCCAAAGTTTCAGGTTTCAAGTTCGCCCACCAACTTGAGACTTTGAACCTGAATCTTGAAACCAAAATTAGGAGCGTAGCGACGAATGCTTTGTCCTTCCTGCGGATATGACAACATCGAAGGCGCGGATCGGTGTGAAGAGTGCCTGACCTCACTCTTTAATCTGGACCAGTCGCAGGGCGGCAAACGCGGCCTGGCGCGCTCAGTAATGGAAGACGACTTGAGCAAGCTGGACAAGGAATTTCTGGCCGTCTCGCCAGAGACCTCAGCCGGCGAAACCATCAAGCAAATGAAGCAGGCAGGGTTGGGATGCGCGCTGGTGCTCGACCAGGGGAAACTCGTCGGCGTCTTCACTGAACGTGACCTGCTGAACAAATTGACGGGTCGCGCTGCCCAAGCACCGGCAACTCCGGTAAAACTATTGATGAGCCCAAACCCCGAGGTCATGCGCGAGACCGATTCCGTGGCCACGGCCCTCAATAAGATGTCAATGGGCCGTTATCGCCACATCCCCGTGCAGAAATCTGACGGTACCTTCTGTGTAACCTCAATAAAGCACGTGCTGAAGTACCTGGCCAGGACTGAGTGGTGATTAAATCTTGCCGGTATAGATGTCGCGGCTGAACCGCAGCCGGATGTGTTCGCTACCTCCGGTGTCGTCGTCTCGCCGCTCCGTTACATCGTATGATTGGTAGCCGTTTTCTTTCATAAACTGGTCTATTATCCCGCGCCAGGCGAGCTCTCGCTCTTGGAAAGTCGCCGACTCCCCGAATTTCAACCTCAATCGAAGCGTGTCACCCGGCCCTGCGACCAACGGAAGTTCCACGGTAATTCCACCTTTAAGCACGTGCCGCACCCACTTTTCGTTTGTTTGAGCCGGACGAGCAGTGGCTTTCTCGCTGGTTCTGGATTGCGTCTTTCGCGATTTTGACACTTTGCGCGCGGTGCCGATGACGCCGGCAAGCTCATCCAGCAGTTTTTGAAAGGGTGCGAACGAGGGCAGATCCGCGAACTCAGTCAGGAAGATGGTCTGCAATCCCTGGTACCGAAAGGGCAATTCGACGTCATCGATGGCGATGGGGATTAACTTATTGAGCTTGAGCGCATAGGCCGCTTCATCCTTGACGTACTGCGAGCGAATTGATCGATCTGACCAGACGACGATCACACATTTCGCCGATTTCAATTCGCGTTCGATCACTTCATCGAAGTGTTCGCCCGACCGCAAATGAGGATCCCACCAGACCGACCAGCCGGCCCGTTCGAGGGCTTCAGCCAGAGTCTTGACGCGATTTCGATCGTCCCGCTGATAACTAAGGAAGATGTCGCTCATAGGCAGAAGGGTACGAAGGTGGTCAACAAAGATCGCCCACCTGTTCGTGCACCTGACGCCAACGTCCGCCGACCTTCTTAAAAGTGACCAGGGCGTAGCCATCGAACGCGCCCATCATGGCGAATACCTCGCCTACGCCGTCACCGTCGATGTCCAGTTGATCGATGAAGTCTATGCTCCAGAGAAAACCTTCGGCTGGTGGCTGGTAGGCCTGGAACTTCACGAACTCGGCGCGGAAGCCGGACGCTTGGGGCGTCGCGATCAGGAATAGATCTCGCTCGAACTTATTCTTCGCGGCGAGAGTGAAGCTGCCGATCAATTCGTACTTGCCGTCCCCATTCAAATCAGTCGCAGTGAGATTCGTCACCTTGATCGCCGACATCAGGCTGGCCGGAGTCCGGCGCTGTTGATAGATACTCTTCATCAACTTGAGCGCCGCGGCGCGTTCGGCTTCGGTGGGCGGCCGGCGCGAAATCGACCGCTTGCCCAGCGTTTCAGAATTCGTCGCCAGCGCCATCACCTTGCCACCCAACTTCGCTGACGTCGAAATCGTTGCTTGCGCGTGAACATTGTTGCAGCCTTCATTCCAGCCACTCACCGTCGCGCTGCCGGCATCTCCACCGCCAAATATCAGCCGATAAACGGTGCCCTTCTTGAAGTAGTCTTCGGCAAAAGTCTTTTGCCGGTCCTTTTGTTCATCGCTGTAGGGAGACCGCAGTTGCTTTCCAGTGACCATCGCCAGCGCGTCGACGGACCCTTCGCCCGATTCGGACGTAACCGCCAGGATGACTGTCTGCTTGCGGCCCTGGCCGGGGGTCATAATGCTTATCATGGCAACCAGCGTCGAAACTGCGATGAAAATCAGGGATTGGTGAACGCGACTTCTACGGGGAATAGAATTCATTCGTAACGGCTCCTCTTTTGTTCTGCCTTCGATGACTTGCGTATGATACTTCAAGCGAGTTTCTCGCGTAGAAATATTTTGGGACACGTGTTTGGCAACCCGCCGGCCGGGTGACTATACTCAGATTGCGATCACGCCACACATCGACTTGCGAATCGACTCACAGACAACTGACAACCGGGCTCCACTAAGCGGAAAGGATTTTCGCTTCGCGATCGTAGCCAGTCGCTGGAATGACTCGCTGGTGTCCCGGCTCGTCAATGGAGCGCTGGAGGCTTTGCAGGAAAGTTCAGTCGATCGAGAATCGATTGAAGTCTATCGCGTGCCCGGATCGTTCGAGCTTCCCCTTTGCGCCTTGAAAGCTGCGCAGTCCGGAAAATTCCATGCAGTTATTTGTCTCGGCGTCGTCATTCGCGGCGAGACTCCGCACTTCGATTTCGTCGCAGCGGAGGCGGCGCGCGGCATTTCCCACGTGAGCTTGAAGACCGGAGTGCCGGTGATGTTTGGTGTAATCACCGCCAACACTGTCGAGCAGGCAAACGCGCGCGCCGGCGCAAAGCACGATAACAAAGGATATGAAGCAGCGCTGGCGGCGATCGAAGTTGTGAATTTGTATCGTGAGGAATTCGATCAGCGGACGTGATAATGGTAAGGTACTTTGTGCTTCGTACTTTGAGCTTTGGCATGACTTCAAAGTACTAAGTGAAACGCACCAGGTTCTTCTTTGAGGTTTATGGGTTCTCGTCGTAAGGCGCGTGAATGCGCCTTGCAAATGCTCTTTGCGGCTGATGTAGCGGGAACGCGCAGTGATCAACTCGCGCGCACGTTCTGGTCTGAGTTGTCCGATGGCGAGCTGGAACCGGGGGCGCAGGAATTCGCCACCACGCTGGCGATGGGCGCGCTCGCCCACCTTGACGAAGTTGACGAGAAGATCAAATCGCGCGCCGAGCACTGGCGCATCTCACGCATGGCGCTGGTCGATCGGAATTTATTGCGCCTCGCCGTCTACGAATTCCTCCACGAACCGACCCCGCGCACGGTAATCATCAACGAAGCCCTGGAAATTGCCCGCCGCTTCTCAACCTGGGAGGCCACGCAATTCATCAACGGCATTCTCGACGCCATCAAGCGTGACCTCGATCGCGATTCCCCTGAACCCGAATCGAAAGCCACTGCTACTGAAGAAGAAGCAGAATGATCAAACGCACCTGAATCCGCGGTTTTGAGCTAAACTGCCAGCGATGACTGACGAGCAGCGCCTCTTTCTCGACGACGCCAACGACATCGTCGAGAGACTCTACAGCGATCTCGAGCAATTACGGGCTGCTCGCATCGAAGGCAAACGCCGTCGTCAAATGGCCGCGCAAATTTTTCGGCGCGTGCACACCTTGAAAGGTTCTGCGGCCAGCTTCGGGTTCATCGCCGTCAGTGAAGTTGCTCACAATTTTGAAGCCGTCCTGGACGGGCTGCGTCTGGGCCGGATGGATTTAACCGAGGCTGTCCTCGATGCCTTCGAAGATTCCATTAGTTGCATCGACCGCGCCCTGCACGCCCCCAATGAAAAAATCGCCAACGATCAAAATCAGGTCGTGCAGCGACTGGCGCGCTTCGTAAAAGCCAGCAAGCAATCCGGCAACATCGACACCAGTTTGCGGGCAGGTTTACCGCCCGATATCGCCAGCAGCTTGAGCGAATACGACCTCCATCACGCGCGCGAGGCGATTGGCGAAGGGGCCAGGCTGTTCGTAGTATCGGCGGTTTTTGACATCGACACGTTTGACCGCAACTTTCGCGAGCTGACCAAACTGCTGGGACAAAGCGGCGAGGTAATCGCCACGACGCCGGGTGCGCCGGCTGACGATAATGAAATCAGTTTTCGCATCCTTTACGCGGCGGACTTTATTGCCGGCGAGGTTTTGCGTCAGGCGTCCCTGCTCTCGCGCGTCGAACATTCGGAAATCAAAATTCTCTGGCCGGCTAATGAAGGATCTGCGTCCGAATCCGCGCCCGCCAAATCACTGGTCAATGAACACCTGAATCGCGCCGCGGTGCGCGTTGATTTGGCGGTGCTGGATGACCTCATAACTAACGCGGGTGAACTGTTTCGGCAAGCGACGAACGCCTTCAGCCAGACCGTCGGCTTGTCGCCAGTTACCGACCGCGCGGTTAACGATCTGCGCATGCGGTTCGTGGCGTTCGAAGAGCGGCTAGTCAGATTGAGGCTGGTGCCGGCCAGCGAAGTTCTGGAGCGCGCTGCCGCTCGCGCCGGGAGAATCGCGGCACGTCACCTTGGAAAAGAGGTGGAATTTCGGATCGATGGTTCTGATGTAGGCATCGAAAAATCTCTCGCGGATATTATTGGCGATCCGCTTTTGCACCTGGTGCGTAACGCCATCACTCATGGCATTGAGGATCCGGACGAGCGTCGCGCGGCCGGTAAAGATCCGATCGGCCACGTCACGCTTACGGCCATGAATCGCTCCGGCCGCATTCATGTGATCGTGAGCGATGACGGCCGCGGCATCGATCTCGATCGAGTGATAGCTACCGCTGCTGAACAGGGAATCTCCGGCACCGAACTTTCCGAAGATCAATGTCTCCGATTGATCTTCCGGCCCGGGTTTTCTACGTTGCCCGAGGTATCAGACCTGGCCGGCCGTGGAATTGGCCTGGACGTAGTAGATCGCGCGATGGACGTCGCCGGTGGCGAGGTGCGGGTGGCGAGCCAAAAAGGCTTGGGTACGAAGTTCGCCATGATCGTTCCGACGTCCCTCTCACTAGTCAATTGCGTAATGGTGCGATCCGGCGAGCAACTCTTCGCCATCGATGCGACGAATGTGCAGGATCGTCGCCGCCAGGCCACCGTCACAAAGGGAGAGTTGGATGTTAATGACCTGCCACTCTTGAAACTTAGCGATCTAATCGATCAGAGAACGAATGGGAGCAACGCGACCGACTATATCGTTTGGCGTCGGCCGGCGATTTCAACTAACGAGAGCAACGGCACGGGATATCGTATTGCTGTCGACGAAATCATCACCACGCAGGAAACGCTGGTTCGCGGGCTTGGTCGTCATGCCTACCGTTGGATGGGAGTCTGCGGCGCGGCGGAAATTTTCGACGGCCGCGTCGCGCTGGTTCTCGATTTAGCGGAATTAATTGAGAATGCGTCGGAAGCGGGAACCTAGATGAAATTGCCTTTTGCATTGGTTTTATCTGTGGCGCTGCTCTTAACCTTGGCAGTCAGGGTGCCCGACGCCCGAGCGCAAACTCGCACTTACCCGGACAAGATCCGCGGCTACAAAGTTGAGCGCACCGTGGTAGAGGTGAAGCGGCCGTCATCGTCGAAATCCGCGAACAATGGAAAAGCCGAACAACCGGCCGATGAATCGAACGTCGATCAATTAATCACTTTTGGTAAGCCGACACTCGCGCGCGTTACCCCGCTGGGCATCACCTTTGAGGTGCCGATGGTCGTCTCGCCGGTGACGCAAAGCGGCAAGGTCGACTTCCTCGTCTTCGAAGACATGGAAGTAAACGGCCACTCGGTAAACATCTCGGATTACGAACATTCTTTCAGTTTGCCCAACAGCAAACCGTTGACGCTTGATCACCCTCTGCGTATTTACATTTATTTGCCGAGCGCATTGCTGGCTGCCCTCGGAGAATGGACCGAGTCGCAGGACACCTGGCCGGTGAAAGGCCGCGTTTACGTCTTCGGCAAATTCAAGAAGAGCCTGTTCAGTTTCAAACGGTGCGTGCCGGTTGAGCTGGATTTGAAGCTGCGAAATCCGCTAACGAAGTAGCGCAAGTTGTTAACTTGCGTGTTGCGATCAGACGCAAATTAACAATTTGCGCTACTTCATCACCGCGTAGACCCTGGAGATATCGGTGAAGTAAATTTGCTTCGCGTCCGTCGCCAGATAGTTGATCCAGCCGGCGTTTCCACGATCTAACTCTGCCGGTGCGCCGCCGCTTTTCGCTACTTTCATCAACGCGACCGGGCCGAACGATCCCTCACCTTTGACCTCGTCAAAGTAATAGACATTCGCGTCGTCGATGACAAACTCCATCGTAGAATTAATCGAGGGCGCCAATTGGCGGAGTTCGTTCGTCGTCTTCGACAACTTCATCAATGCCGAACGACCATTACTGGCCATCTGGCAGAAGTAGAAACTGTCGGCATCCATCTGTAAGCCGAGGCTCGGCGACTTTGACGAGTTGCGGTAAACCTCGCTTACAGTTCCACCTGTCTTGCCGATCTTCTTAATACCCTCGCCGGTCATCCAGTAGATGAAGTCTTTATCGATCGCAATACCGCTCGCGCCGAGGTATTTGGGCGTCAACGGTTTGGCTTCACCACCTTTTTTCGGCGCGTACATTAGCGGTTCCGGCGGTGACCCTTCCCCGCCCCAAATCAGCCAATAAATATTGTCGTTATCGATTACGATCTCGTCCGGCTTCGGCGCGCCGGCAATGACTTTCTGGCTTACGCCTCCAGCTTTCGCTACGCGCATGATGTTTCCGCCGTCCGACCAATAAATATATTTGTCATCGATAGCGAGCGTCGTATCAGGGATAATTTCGCCACCTTCGACGAGGATGCTGACGGCGCCGTCCTTAATCGAAATCTTCTTGATATTGTTCGTACCTTCGCGCTGACTCGCAACCGTTCCGCCGGTCACGTAATAGACTGAGTCACCGTCGCTAACAATCTTTGAAGGATGATCTTCTTTGTCAGCGAGTACTTTGGCTTTCACCCAGGACGCTGAGGGTGAATTAGTTGAGCGGCAACCGAGGAGCGCCAGCAGAAGCATTACCAGCGCCAGCGCCGGCGCGATTAAGTTAGTCAATCGTGGTCGGATCACGCCCAATCAACCTTCGGATGCTTCGTGTGCCACTGCGTCGCCTTCTCGAAAGCAAGCGCCACACGCAGAGGCGAGGCTTCGTCATACAAGCCACCGGTGAACATGATGGCCTGGGGCAGGTGTTGAGCCGGGCCGTTCTGCTGAGGTACTTCAAGAAATCCGCACGGCACACAGACAGCAGGATGGCCGGTGAGATTGGTGATCGTGAGACTGGCGCTGTTAGGCGCCGGCGCCACGAACACGTCCCACTGCGACATGAGCTTGTCCATTTCGCGCATCAGCAACACGCGCGCGCGCTGTGCCCGCAGGTATTCAACCGCCGGAATAAAGCGCGAGGTTCGGAATGAATTTGGCCAATCGCCGCGATCCTGACCCGATAATTGATTCACGCGACCATCGCGGGTGATGTCGTCGAATGCCGCGGCCGCCTCCGCGGTCAAAAGAAAGCGAATATTCTGCGTCGGAAATTTAGGCAACTCGATCGCTGTCATTTTCAACCCGGCTTTCTCCAGCGCGTCGAGCGCCTCCTTGTACATCGCGTTGCGATTGGCAAACAATTGCCGTTGCTGCTCGTTGGCGTTCGTCAGCGCCCGCGGCTCAAATTCAGTTTTCAGATAAGCCACACGCAAACTGCTTAATGGCGTTTCCGGGTTCCAATTGAAAGGCGCGTCACCCACCGTCAAATCGCGCTGATCCGGGCCGTAGAGCGCGTCCAGCGCCGCCGCGCAATCTTCCACGCCGCGACAGATCGGGCCAATCTTGTCCATGGTCCAACTCAGACCCATCGCACCGTAACGGCTCACACGCCCGTAGGTGGGCCGCAGTCCCGTCACGCCGCACCGCGACGATGGCGAAACAATCGAACCCAAGGTTTCGGTGCCGATTGAAAATCCGACTAACCCGGCTGACGTTGCCGACGCCGGGCCAGCCGACGAACCGCTTGAGCCCAGCCGATCTTCGTCAGGCACCCAGGGATTCCGAGTTACGCCGCCAAACCACTTTGGGCCCTGGGCCAACGCGCCCATGGAAAGCTTCGCCACCAACACAGCGCCCGCGTCGCGCAAGCGTTCGGTGACTGTCGAGTCGTAGTCGATGACCTGATCGCGATAAGGTTCAGCACCCCAGGTCGTCTTGATTCCCTTCGTCGCAAACAAATCTTTCGCGCCCCAGGGAATGCCGTGCAGCGGGCCGCGATACTTGCCGCGCTTCAGATCATCGTCAGCGGCTTGCGCCTGCTTCATGGCGAGTTCTTCAGTGAGCGTCACCACGCACAAGAGTTTCGGACCGTACTTCTTCAGCCGATTCAGATACATCTTTGTTAATTCAACCGAAGAAACCTTCTTCGTTCGGATCAATTCGGCGAGCTGCGGCACTGTCGCAAACGCCAGGTCGTCTACTGATTTGAATTGCGCCGGTTCGTTCTTCCCAAATCTGAATTTGATTTTGGCGGGCGCGCGCTTGATGTGAAATCCTGGCAGCGCTGGATGAAAGACGATCGCGGGCTCAGTATCGAGCGGCACGTCGATCTTGCGGATAGCCTCATAGCTGTCAAGATTTCCGTTTACGCCGTTCAGGGCCATCGTCTCCTGCGCATCCGTCAACTCAATGCCGATCAGCTTCTCGGCGTTGTGTACCATCTCTTTGGTGATGCGCAGTGGCGTTGGCGACGGGCTGGCTGTGGGCGCGGGCGTCGGTGACGGGGTTTGGGCCAACGCCTTAAGCGGCGCCTTTGAAACTGCGATTGCGGCGGCGCCGGCAGCCGGGAGCACCTTAACGAAGTTGCGACGATTGATTGATGTGCGTTTTGATTTTTTCATGGTTGGAGCGCCGACATTGGGTCGGCGGTTCGCAGGCATCCTGCCTGTTACGTAAAGTTGGCGGGCAGTAGGCCCGCCTCTAAGCAAAACTTACTGGCTCGGCGAGCCATATTTCATCTTCACCACCTTCGCTTTACCCGTGCGATAGACGGTAACAATGAAAAGATTGTCGTACTCACTCTCAGGAATGGTCGGGTACTTTGGCCCACCGAGAGCCTCAACAATTTCAGGCACCGTGTTGTTATGACCGGCGATGAAAATCGTCTGCCCTGAATGCTGCGCGCGCAACTGAGCCAGCAGGTCCGCAGTATTCTTCGAACTCACGATCGTTATCGGCACGCCCGCCTTATCCGAAAGAGGCTTCACTGTTTCCTGCGTGCGTTTGTATTGCGTTGCGTAAATTGCGTTGACGCCTGCATCGCCAAATTCGCGCGCAATTTCTTTGGCGCGCGCATAGCCAGCCTCGCTCAAATCGACATCGGGATTGTTTGGATCGATGATTTTCTCGGCATGCCTGACAACGATTATCGTCGTCACCGGCCGCCGAAACGTGGCGTAGTAGCCAAATACGACGACCGCCCCCAGGATTGCGAAAAGCATCGCAAAGACGAGCGCCGCTTTCAGCCTGGATCGCGATTCCGGGTTGTCGCTATTCATTCTTAAATTCGAATTCCGTAGCTAAATCTGTAGGGCGTGGCCGCATACAATATCACAAACGTGTCGGAAGCCCGACCGTAAGAGAGAGCCTGATTCGACCGGCGTCAGTTCGGTCATTGAAGCTGCTTTCTGCCGCGTGTTTGCCCTCACGATCGGCCTTCTAACACCCGGATGCAATCGTTAAAGGAAGGTGTTAACCTATTGAATCAAGTAAAACTCATGATTTGATCAGCGGGCCATTAATTGGAGCGCAATCGGTGAATTCCCTTGGCTGAAGAGCAAACCAAAACTGATTATTCTGAAATTATCGCCGAGAATTTTGGCGCCAATGCTACTTATGTCGAGACGTTACTCGCGCGATGGCAGAGCAATCCGGCGCTGGTTGACGAGTCCTGGCGTTCCTATTTTGAGGAACTGGCAGGATCGAATGGCGACGCCGGTGCCCAGGCGAAACCGGCTGCGGCCGTTCCTGCCGCGGAACCCGCCGGCGACGGCGCAGCTGCAAAGCCAGCTAAGCCGAAACCACCTGCCGTGTCTCAACCCAGCACCCAGGCGTCCGAAGCCGCAGAGCGCATTCCGATTCGTGGGCCGGCGCTCAAGATTGTCGAGAACATGGAAGCGAGCCTCTCGGTTCCGACCGCCACTTCGCAACGGAGAATTCCGGTCAAGCTGCTCGATGAAAATCGCCGGCTGATCAATCGGCATCTGGAAGACGCCGGCCGTCGCAAAGCCTCGTTTACCCATTTGATTGCGTTTGCCATCCTGCGCGCGCTCGAACAATTTCCGCAGATGAACGATGGGTTTGAAGTCGTCGATGAGCAACCGTTGCGAATCAAACGAGTTGAAATCAATCTCGGCATCGCCATCGATTTAGAGAAGAAAGATGGCACCCGGTCGCTGCTGGTGCCGAACATTAAGAAGGCGAATTCGTTCGGTTTTTCGGAATTTCTTAAGGCCTACGACGACGTGGTTACGCGCGCCCGCGGCGGCAAGCTGCAGATTGCCGATTTCCAGGGCACAACCATTTCGCTGACGAACCCTGGCACCATCGGCACGGTCGCTTCGACGCCGCGTCTAATGGCCGGACAATCCGTGATCATCGCCACCGGGGCCATCGAATTCCCTGCTGAATACCAATCAATTCATCCTTCGATCTTGCCGCAGCTCGGCATCAGCAAAGCGATCACCATCAGCAGCACTTACGATCATCGGATCATTCAGGGCGCCGAGTCGGGCGCTTTCCTCGCGCGGGTGCATGAGTTACTCCTCGGCAAAGACAAGTTCTACGAAGACATCTTTCTCGATTTAGGAATTCCCCATCCACCTTTCCGCTGGAACGTCGATCGAAATCCGCTGTTTCTCGGCGCTGACCAGATGCATGAGCAGTCTGTGCGGCAAGCGCGGGTCATGGAATTGATCAACGCCTATCGCGTGCGCGGCCACTTGATCGCGGACATCGATCCATTGCACGCGATGCCGCTCCTGTATCACTCAGAGTTGGACATCGAAACCTACGGCCTGACGATTTGGGATCTCGATCGCCTATTCATCACCGGCGGTTTGGGTGGGACCGAGACCGCGACGCTGCGTGAGATTCTCAACATTCTGCAAAGCGCCTACTGCGGCAAGGTGGGCACCGAATACCGGCACATCCAGAGCAAGGATGAGAAGCTTTGGTTGCGCGAACAGATTCGCCGCGAATTCGTTCATCCCGAACCCATCGATGCTGAGATCAAGAAGCGAATGCTTTGGAAACTGATTTCAGCGGAACAGTTCGAGCGGTTCTTGAATACAAAGTATCTCGGACAGAAGCGCTTCTCGATCGAAGGTTGCGAAACGATCATCGCCTTGCTTGACCAGTTGATCGAACGCGCAGGTAGTTTAGGCGTCGAATCAATCACCATGGGCATGGCGCACCGCGGACGGCTTAACGTCCTGGCGAATGTTATCGGTCATTTCTGCGAACGCATCTTCACTTCGTTCGAAGGCTCGGTTCATCCTTCCTTCCCTGCTGACGAAGGCGATGTGAAATATCATCAGGGCGCCGCCGGCGAACGTGAGACTACCACTGGCAAGCACGTCGAACTGCGACTCTCGCCCAATCCCAGCCATCTCGAGGCGGTTGATCCCGTGGTCGAAGGAATGACGCGAGCAACCCAGGATGAATGGATGGACGAGCGGGAACTGCCGCGTGACGAAGTGATGAATCAAGCGCTGCCGGTGCTGCTGCACGGCGACGCCGCGTTTGCCGGCCAGGGCATCGTGATGGAGACGTTGCAACTCGCCCAACTGCGCGGTTATCGCACCGGCGGCACGATTCACATCATCATCAACAATCAGATCGGCTTTACGACTTCGCCGGAAGCCGGACGTTCTTCGATTTATTCAACCGACGTCGCGCGGATGACGCAATCGCCAATCTTCCACATCAACGGCGACGATCCTGAAGCCGCCTACCGCACCATGCGAATTGCCCTCGATTACCGGCAGCAATTCAAGAAAGACGTCGTGCTGGACGTGGTTGGCTTTCGCCGATTGGGACACAACGAAACCGACGAGCCGAGCTACACCCAGCCGTTGATGTACCAGCGGGTGAAGGAACATCCGGGCGTGCGGGCAATTTACGCGCAGCGGCTGGTGCGCGAAGGTGTCCTGGATGAGGCACAGGTAAAGGAATTGATTGACGAGCGCATCCGCCGTTATGAAGACGCGCAGGCGCGCGCGAAAAAGGTGGCCGCCGAGCAGAAAGCTGCCGGTCCGATTCCTGAATCTGTGGTGGCCGAGATCGACGGCTCAGAGGTCATTGAGACATCGGTGAGTTCTGAGATTGTTGGCCAAATCAGCCGGCAGATTTCGGTCGTGCCCGACGGATTCAATCTCAATCCCAAAATGGTCAGTCAATTGGCGCGGCGCGCAAAAATGGGAGACGGCTCGCTGCCGATGGACTGGGCCTTCGCTGAGTCTCTGGCGTTCGGCTCGCTCGCGCTCGAAGGCACTTACGTTCGGCTGAGCGGTCAGGACTCCGGGCGCGGCACTTTCAGCCAACGCCACGCGGTTTTGTACGACACGCAAACGGGACAGAGTTGGACGCCGCTTTCTGAATTGCGCGCCCCCGACAATTCCCATGGCCGCTTTGAAGTTTTTGACAGTTCGCTTTCAGAAGCGGGTGTCCTCGGATTCGAATACGGCTATTCGGTAATTTCCAAAGACGCGCTGGTCATGTGGGAGGCGCAGTTCGGCGATTTCAATAACGTCGCGCAATCCATCATTGACCAATACGTGACGGCCAGTGAAGACAAGTGGAAGCAGACCTCGCGTCTGACGATGCTGCTGCCGCATGGTTACGAAGGACAAGGGCCGGAACATTCCAGTGCGCGGCTCGAAAGATATCTGCAACTGTGCGCGGCAAATAATATTTGTGTCTGCTATCCGACGACGCCCGCGCAGTATTTTCATATGTTGCGCCGGCAAGTTCGGGAAGGCTTTCAACGTCCGTTGATTGTGATGACGCCAAAGAGTCTGCTGCGTCTGCCGGCAGCCAGCTCGGCGATCGAAGCCTTGACGGCTGGCGGTTTTCAACCGTTGATTGACGATTCAGAAATCAGCGACCCGAAAGCAATCAAACGCCTGGACTTTTGCAGCGGCAAAGTGTTTTACGATTTGGTTGAAGCACGAAAGAAGAGTCTGTCAGAACCGGGAGCGGTAGCGACCGGATCAAGCGACGCGGTCGCACTCATCCGTGTCGAACAGTTCTATCCGTTTCCACTCAACGCCGTTAAGACTATTCTCGCAAAATATCCAAACGCGAAGGACCTGGTCTGGTGTCAGGAAGAACCTCGGAACATGGGCGGCTGGACTTTCATGGAAGGAAAATTCGAGGACCTGGTTCCAGGCGGTGATCGTCTGCGCTACGTCGGTCGCGCTGAGTCTCCAAGCCCGGCAACCGGTAATTATGCCGTTCACCTGCGCGAGCAGAACCAGTTGCTTAGTAAGGCGTTAACTCTTTCTGAGGACGAGTGAGATCAACGCCGAGAAGATAGCTCCGAAAAGCGTCAGTCCAATTCCTAACCCCAGGAAGGCCGCCACAATATTAGTGTCGCCTTCCTCCTGCATCAGCTTCGGCCCTACCAACAACAGCAAGAGCGCAAAATACGCGCTCGTCAAAATCGCATAGGTGATCGCGATCGACACACCCGTACCCAGTCCCTGAAGAAAAGTCAGCCGATCCTGGTTCGCTATTCGCTTCTCTTTGATGCCCAGGCCAATAGCTAGAATCGCCGTGAGATTGAAGACAACCACGTCGGCAAATTGCGCTGGTGGGCCTTGGAGGTGCAGCACAAAATGTTTCAGCGCCACCCACGCAGCGATAATTAGTGTGACGGCGATTCCGTATTTGAGGGCGAGCTTCATCAATCATATCTCAGGGCCGTCGCGAACAATTTTCAAGACCTGGTCGATTTCGCTGCCGTAAAAGCGTCGGAATATTCTGCGCTTCAATTCGTCAGGCGAAAGGTCGTCAGGCAACGAAGCCAGGACGAACGCGCGGGCAGTGTCGTACATCGACGCACCCATTAGCATGCGCTCGGCGCCGGATCTGGCCAGCAATATTTCGCGAAACTTCTGTTCAACTTCCGGTGATGTGTCACCCATTCAGGCACTCACTTAGCAAATCCGTAACGCCCAAGGCTTCGGACCATTGTAGAACATAGTCAGCATCATACCCGGTGTCCGCCAAATTCCTTACGTCCCGAAGTTGAAATTCCAAATGTGATGGTCGCGCCGACTGCAGTTTCGAAATGATTAGGTCCTCTTTCGAGATGATCCACAGGTCGATACCGTCAACCCTCCGGGATACGTCGCCCAAACTTCAAATCTTCATACACACTCTGCTTCTTAACTATGAAATCTACTTTAACCGCGTGCTCCAGATGGATGATATTGAACAACGCCCTGTGGGAGATTGCCCGAAAGACCGCCTCACGATCCAAGTAATAATCATTCTCGAAAAGTCTGACGATTTTATCCGTGTCACCGAGATCGAGGTCAACCACCAAATCTATATCGCGAGTCATTCGCGGAATTGCATAATAGTTGAGCGCGAATGACCCCGTGAGCATGTAGCTAAGATTGCGGCTGGTTAATCGGTTTGCGACATCACCCAGCGTCTGGAACTCTAGCCTCATACCAGTGGCGTTGCTTATACACATTTCATCACGAGGAAACAAGGCTGCCCAAAAAGTTTGACCGCAAACATCGGATAGAAGCGTTTGCCGATTCGCCCTATCATCGCCTCATCAAATTCATCGAGGTAAAATGACCATGCTGCAACTGATAATGCCAATGGCTGACGTAATGACCAACCCTGAGATGTGGGACGCAGTTTTGACTCGGGACAATTCCCGCGACGGAAGTTTCGTGTTCGCGGTCAAGTCCACCGGCATCTATTGTCGTCCCTCGTGTCCGGCGCGGCGCCCGCGACCTGAGCAGGTCAGCTTCTTTCAAGTTCCCGAAGCCGCCGAGCGCGAGGGTTTTCGCGCGTGTAAGCGCTGTCAGCCCCGGCGAGCCCGAACGAGTGATCCGAAAATCGAACTCGCACGTCGCATCTGCCATGCAATCGACGAACATGGCGAGGAGCCGCAAACGCTGAAGACGTTGAGTGAAGAGATGAGTGTCAGCGCTCATCATCTGCAACGCACCTTCAAAGAAGTCATGGGCATCACCCCGCGCCAGTACGCTGATTCGCAACGACTGAAGAAATTCAAAACGAATGTGAAGGGCGGATCGTCGGTAACAAATGCGATGTACGACGCGGGTTATGGATCGAGCCGCGGTCTCTATGAAAAGTCTTCGGCGCAACTGGGAATGACGCCGGCAACCTATGGCCGCGGCGGTCGCGGCATGCGCATCATCTACACCACGGCAGATTGTTCGCTCGGCCGCCTGCTGGTGGCGGCGACAAGTCGCGGCGTGTGTTCAGTGGCTTTAGGTGACACAGAGGCAGGATTGATTTCGGCGTTGTTTGCCGAATACCCGCATGCTTCGATCGATTCCCGGGACACCGCGATCAGTCCATCGCTTAACCTGTGGGTGAACCAGGTGCTTGAACTGATTACCGGCAAAACGCCGAACGTCGATCTACCGCTCGACATTCAGGCTACCGCTTTTCAATGGCAGGTCTGGGAGGAGCTGCGTCGCATCCCGCTGGGTGAAACCCGTTCCTATCAGGACATTGCCAACGCTATTCACAAACCCAAAGCCGTGCGCGCCGTAGCGCGCGCCTGCGCGAGCAATCATGCCGCGCTTGTAATTCCCTGCCATCGGGTGGTTCGCGAAGACAAAAGCCCCAGCGGATATCGCTGGGGCCTCAAACGAAAAGAAGAGCTGCTCAGACGCGAGCGTGAATTGACTAGTTAGTTGAGGAGCCTCGCCACCAGGACCACTACCAGGGCGCGGCTGCGCATCGTGGCCGTGCCCACGACTACTTTCTCGCCGTCGCGCAGATTGAGCGCGGTCTGCACCCGGGTGCGGTCGTTGCCGGAGATCGTCGCAAACGAAAAGTCACCTATCTGCATGCTGTATTTTCCGGAATTGTCCTGCAGCAGCGAGACCGCGCCGATAAAGTATTCATAAGGCAGCGAGATATTCGGGGTGCCGGGACTTCCACTCGGAATTTCGGCCGTGCCCGTCCCATTGAGCCCTCTCTGCGTCTCGGTCAGCCGCTGCACCACCGTCGCCGCCAATTCATAATTTTTGTAATTCAGCGTCCCGCGCAGTTGCTCGAGCACGTCCTTTAACTCGGCCGGGGGCGAGGCGCCACCGCTGGCGACGTTCGAAGCGATCAAAGCATGCATGTGCAACTCGATGTTCGGTCGCGGCGTGGCGGGAGTATCCAGGCGCTTGATGGCTTCTTCAATGGTCACCAGGTTCTCGGGAAAATCACGCACCGTAATTGTCCTGAACTCGGAACTCGACGAGATGGCGGCGCCTTTGAAACCGCTCATCAGCCGGCTGATAGCGCTGGCCAGGCTGCTGGGGTCGCGAAACTTAACATCGAAAACCTTGCTCTTAAAATTCTTCTCAGTAACGTAATTATCCTGCGCTGCCGGGGTCGTACTATTCGACGCCGGCTGTTGGGCAAGCGCTGCGGGCACCAAAAACAGTCCCAGGGTTATCGCGGCTGAAATCCGCTGCATCGTATTAATCATATAATTAGCCTCCTAGATTCCTTTCGAATTGGCGACCGGTTTCGAGTCGCGATTAGTAAACCAGATGATGCGAATGTTTGGATCTCTAGTCTGTAGCTCCAGGCGCAGACCTTCCAAATTTTCCTTCCCAACGACAGGTGACGATGAATCGATACTTTGGGTCTTCACGTCAGGCGAGTATGCCGCGACGGAACCAGCCTGATCGGGAGCCACCATGCGACCGGGCTTTCGCTCTCGCTTTAGCATCTTCGCCTGACGCGATTCCGTGTTCCTCGTCCTGGGTTCTCTAGAACCTCCGGCGAATCCTTCGGCACTCCAATCCATTGGCAGAACTGTCTTGGGAACATTCGCGAAGTCGTCGGGCCGCGGCGTCGTCCTTTGGGTTAATAAGTACGCAGCTACTACCGAGATACTCAAGACCAATGCGGCGACCGCAGTCCAAACCAGACGTGGCTGAAAGAACACAGCCATTGTGTCGAAAAGCGAGGGGCGCTTCTGCTCTGCTTCGATTTGTTGCCACACGCCCTTCCGGATTTCGTCATAGACCTCGTCGCCGAAGATGGGCGACGTGAAATCGCGCATGAATTCCTGCGCCTGGCGGTACTCAGCCGCTGCTTGCCGGCACGCTTCGCACGCTGGTAAATGCAAGGTAATCAATTGCGCTTGCCGGCCGGCAAGGTCATGGCTCACGTAGAGCGGTAGCAGCTTTTCTATTTGGCTACAATTCACTTGCGAACCTCACCCACCGTCAATGCCCGCCGGCAGTAATCCCTAATCTTTTTTCGCGCCGAACTGATCTGCGAGCGCACCGTCGTAGCGCTTGATTGGAGAATTTCCGCTACCTCTTCAGTCGAAAAATCTTCCACGTCGCGCAGCAGGACCGACGCGCGCTCTTTGTAGGGCAGCGTGGCAATTGCTCGCGCGATCAGTTCGCATCGCTGCGCTGCCAAAAGCATCTGCTCGGCATCGGCGTCCGACGCGGGAATCTCGAAAGCTTCGCCGGCCGCGTCCGATTCCAGAGGTACAGTCAAGCTATCTCGATGGCGTCGCTTCTTAAGTATCTCGCGACAAACATTCGTGGTAATGCGATACAACCAGGCGAAGAAATCCTGATTCGGATCGTAACGCTTCAGGTACTTGTACACTCGCAAAAAGACTTCCTGTGAGGCGTCGCGAGCATCGGCGTCGTTACCCAACATCCGCCAGCTCATCGCCATAACTCTCTGCTGCGAGTGAATCATGATTTGTTCAAAGGCCGCGTGGTCGCCGGCCACGGCTCTCTCTACCAGAGCAGCCAGCACCGATTGTTTTCGCGCCGGCACCATTTCCGGCAAGTGCATTTCTACAGCCAGAGCCATAGTCGAAGCCCCGCTCCGCGTATTTGTTAATTGTGGGCCTCTCACTTTCATATACTGGGACAACTGGAAAAGCGTTGAGAAGAATTGTTGGCGGGCACGAGAGTTTCACGCCCGCGCGGCCTTTTGGTTCCGTGCGGACAGGCCGATCACCCGCCGCTGAAAACATTTGGGCGCTCGGCCCGCATATAGTTAGAAGTGCCGGCTACCGGCTTTTGGGCCGATTTTCAATAGATTTAGTGGGAATGGCGCTTCATTCCGACTAGTGCTGCTTTCATTCCGGCTAATGCTCCAGCCATTCCGATTAGTGGTTCAGACACTCCGCGGAACGAGGGCACGCGGCCGCGGAGTCGCTGAGCGCTGCCAGGGCGGGACGACTTCCCGCCAAGGCGGCGCGTGGTTTCGCTTTGGCGGCGACCAGGGGCGGAAAGGCGCGCGCCCGATCATTCCGAGGCGGCATGGGAACACTCCGCGGAGTGATTTGGATTTAGTTGGCGGGAGCTGTTCATTCCGGGGAGTCGCGCCGTCATTCCAGAGCGGCGTGCATTCATTCCGGCTTAATTCCGGTTTTTTGCGAGGCCGGAGCGGAACCCCCGAATAGTGTCAGTACCATCTGCGTTAGCGGATGGGATCATGTGACTCGCTAAGGCTGAGGATTATTCCATCCGCTTACGCGGATGGTACTGACTTCAGCCGGATGCTCCCCGCGGAACGAAATGTTTGTAGATCTCTTTAAGCAGGCCATAGATACTTGGCCGTTCTGCGGCAATACGAAAAGACCTCTCAGCTTACTTCATCCACACTGTCTTGATGTTCACGAACTCGCGAATGCCGAAGTAGCTCAATTCCCTTCCGTAACCGGAATGCTTCACGCCGCCAAATGGGAGCCGCGGATCGGAAGCGACCATGCCGTTAATGAAAACTGAGCCGGCTTCGAGTTCGTTGATGAAGCGCTCGCGTTCTGATTCGTCGTTTGTCCAGGCCGACGAGCCCAGCCCGAACGACGTCCCGTTTGCGAGTTCGATTGCTTCATCAATATTGCCCACGCGAAAGAGCGAGGCTACCGGGCCAAAGGTTTCGTCGCATGACGCGGGAGCGTCTGACGGAATATCGGCCAGTACGGTTGGTTCGTAAAAGTTGCCGGCAGCGAGATTGCCGGACAGTTTGGGCCGCTGACCACCCGTCAGCAGTTTTGCGCCGCGCGCGACACTGATATTCACTTGTTCTTCGAGATCTTTAAGAATCTGTTCTGTCGCCAACGGCCCGATTTCCGTCTTTTCATCCAGCGGATCACCAATGCGTAGTTGCTTCATGGCCGCGACAAACGCTGTCTCGAAACGAGCATAAACCTGTTCGTGCACAATGAAGCGCTTGGCCGCGATGCATGATTGACCATTGTTGATAGTCCGCGCTTTCACCGCGGTTGCGACGGCTTCGTCGAGGTTCGCCGAAGGCATGACAATGAAAGGATCGCTCCCGCCCAACTCAAGCACGGTTTTTTTGATTTGGTTTCCGGCAATTCCGGCAACACTGCGGCCGGCGGGTTCGCTGCCGGTGAGCGTCGCCGCTGCAACCCGCGCGTCTTCAAGAATGGTTTGGACAGAATCAGAGCCGATCAGCAAGGTTTGAAATATCCCGTCATCAAACCCCGCACGACGGAAAATGTCTTCAATCGCCAACGCACATTGCGGCACGTTCGAAGCATGCTTCAGCAAGCCCACGTTACCCGCCATCAACGCCGGCGCCGCGAAACGAAAGACCTGCCAGAACGGAAAATTCCATGGCATAACCGCGAGCACGACGCCCAACGGCTGATACCGGACAAAGCTTTTCGTGGCGTTCGTTTCTACTAATTCATCAGCCAGATGCTTTTCCGCATTCTCACCGTAATAACGGCAAACCCACGCGCACTTCTCGGCTTCCGAGATAGCGGCGCCGATAGGCTTTCCCATTTCGAGCGTCATCGTGCGCGCAAATATTTTCTTTTCGCTTTCCAGAATCTCGGCAGCGCGCAACATCTTCTGCGTGCGGTCGGCAAACGAAGTGGCACGGTGCGCACGAAATGACTCGACTGCGCGCGCGAGTTTCGTCTCAAGTTGTTGCGGGTCTAATGAGTCAAAATTCTGCAGGACCTCGCCGGTGGCGGGATTAACTGATGATATCGGCATGCGAGGATTATAGAACCTGGATCAACCGACGGACATCATCTCCGGCTCTTCTTCATCGATTGCAATTGTCTTTTGTCGTTTCCGCAACACAATGAAGCCAATTCCCGAGATGATGCAGGCCGCCCCGGCAAACAAACGCCAGTTCAATTGTTCGTGCAGGACAATCATTCCCAAAACAACCGCAACCACCGGCGTCACCAGGGCGATCAGCATCGTATTCACGACATCCATGTGACGCACCAACCAGTAGAAGAGCGTGAACGCGAGCACTGAGCCGACGATCACCAGATAGGCCAAAGCGATCACAGCCATCCCTGTCCAGTGGAGCCGCAAAGGGTTCCCCTCGGTGGCGATCCCGAGTGCGAGCAGCGGCGGAAACCCGCAGATCATCTGGCCGGCCGCCAGCACGAATGGATCGATCTGCGTTCCATAAGCCTTGACCAGAACATTTCCATACGAGCCGCACAGGGCACTTAACACGAGCGCGATGCTGCCCAGCAAGGCGCTCTCGCCGGCGATTGAAAGTTGGTGAGAGAAAATGATGGCGACCCCCGAAAAACCGAGAAGTATGCCTACGACTTTTTTTGCAGTAATGGGTTCGTCAGGCAGATAAAAGTGAGCAATGACGAGACCAAATGCGGGAAAGGTTGATTGCAGAACAGCCGCGAGACCGGATGAAATCCTCTGCTCACCCCAAAAAACCAAACCGTAATTCAGGCTGAACTGCAGTAATCCGACGACCGCAATGATCAGCCAGTCCTTTTTTTGGCGCGGCCATCGCAGACCGCGCGCCAGGATGAGCGCCACCAGGATCAGTGAGGCCAGGAGAAAGCGAATGCCGGCAAAGGTCAGCGGCGGCAGATCGGCGAGGCCTAACTTGATAAAAAGCCAGGTCGATCCCCAAATGCCACACAAGATTAACCAGACGACACGAGCCTTCATGACAACTCCTGCAAAAACAAAACGGGGCAGTAGCCCGAACGTAAGGAGGGCGTGGATCCGAAATTACGCCCCTTGCTTACGCGCGGGCCACTGCCCCGCTTGCGTCAGCGCCTTACTGCTTGTGGTGATGTTCCAGGCTCAGCTTAATTACATTGAACACTGCGCCCTGCGGATCAGCCAACACGGCGAAGCGACCGACGTTGGGGATGTCAGTAGGCGGCACATAAGTGCGCGCGCCCAACGACGTCGCTTTCGCGACCGTGGCATCGCAATCTTCAACCGCAATATAGATCCCCCAATTCGGAGGGATCGGTCCCATGAACGGCTGAATTTGCATCATGCCGCCGATGTGGTCGTCGCCGTTGATCCATTCGGTGTAGGGCATTTCACCGGCGTCGGTCTTCGAGTTCCAGCCGAAGAGCTTGGTATAGAAATCCTTCGCCTTTTCGGTGTCGTTCGTCAGCAATTCATTCCAGCAGAGCGACCCGATTTCGCCTTTCACGTCGACGCCCTTGTGCATTTTGGGTTGCCAGATGCAGAAATGCGCGCCGGTTGGGTCGGCAATGACTGCCATGCGGCCCACTTCCATTACATCAAAAGGTTCCTGCACCACGGTGCCGCCGAGAGCCTTGGTCTTGGCCGCCGTCTCGTCGGCGCTGGTGACGCTGATGTACGAAGCCCAATGCGTCGGCACCTGCTTCATCTGTTCGCCTTTTTGATAGAGCGCGCCAACGTGCTTTCCGTTCAGTGAAAGCATGGTGTAAACCATGTCGGGCCCGACCGGACTATCCTGGGATGTCCACCCAAATAATTCACCATAGAATTTTTTTGCTGCTTCGCCGTCGGTGGTGGCCAGTTCAATCCAGCAAAAGCTTCCCGGCGCATGTTCCAATTGAGGTTGAGTTGCTGTATCGCTCATAGTTTGTCTCCTAATTCGTTTAGAGGCGGGCCACTGCCCGCCTGATCCAAAAGGGCGGGCGGTAGCCCGCCTCTAAACATTCCAAATGATAACGGGGCTCAGACTCTATCAGCAGCCTTAGAAAAATTCTAGCCGCCAAAGATTAAGAAAATGTAAAGAGTTGTGAAGTCGAACGAGCTTGAGGGCATCAAGACTTCATTAAGAAAAGAAAGCTCGGGATGCGCGCGAACCGCCTGCCAGGGGATGCCGGCTCTATGAAGGCCAAAAGCAAAGAAGGCAGGCCAAAAGCGAAATCGCGCTGCTCCCACCCGAAGATGTTAGCAGCGCAATCTCGAATCTTCCGAACCACCGGAGTAGTTCGTAAGATGGCAGCCTGCACTCGTCAGTAACAGACTGCCAATTTGTATTCCGACAAGCCATCGGCGGTCGACGCTCACCGGTCAGCACGCGATTCGTTTCAGTTAATCTCACTTCCCTTGCGGGTCGCAAAATTTGTTTTCACGAATCTCACATCAACTCTGACCGAAGTCATAATCAATGTGGTGCCAATAGGTAGTTTTTTGAGGTGGCTGTCCTCCACCGCCGGTTACGTTCCCGGCAACGAGGCTCAGATTTCTCTGAGCGACATCGCTCACCACCAGCGGGTCCTCTCTAGTGGTTGCTACCCGTTTTTATCCGGGCGCTCAGAAAACCTTTCGGTCTTCCTGGCAAGCCTTTCGGCTTCAACCAAGGGCGTCATAGTAACTGCAAACCGCTCTGCCTTTACTCTCTCCCAGAGCCTCACGACTCCGTTCGCCGTCCCTTTGTTGGTCTCAAAAGCCGTAACCTTCGTGACACTGATGCTTATACAGAAAAGAAGTTTTGGAAGCAAACTTTTCGAATTTTTCGTGTGTTTTATTTTTCGATTTTATCTTTTTCGAACGATTTGTCTCCGTGATGCGTGTTACCCGTTTAAGCAAGAAGGTGTACAATGTGCCCGAATTTTGGCCAATCCCTTAGTAATTCCGGAGGAGAATCCAATGACAGCCACCGCCGCGAAAATTGTTTTTGGTTCCGTCGTGATCGGTTTGAGTTTTTCGTTTGCGCATTCGCAACCAGCCACTTCGTCGCCTTCGCCGACTCAGTCGCCAAGCGCCACTGTTTTGCCGGCGCCGCCACCGGAGCAGAAGGCCTACGATGAAGCTCGTCGCATCAAAGAACCGGAAAAGAAAATCGAAGCGTTGGAAAAAGTCGCCAAAGACTATTCCGATCGCTTTGTCGCCATTCAGGCTCGGGGTGATGTCCTGGATACTCTGATCAAAAACTATCCCGCGCAAACCGATCGCATCCGCGCGGCAGCGGAACGTTATCTGCAACCCGTGCCCGGCCTATTTATCACCGGGCCGCCGTTTGAACTCAACGTCGCAAATAAATTGATGGATGCCGGCATTTTGTTGGAGTGGGCAGAGGAACTCGCGAAGAAAGGTGAGACGCGGTTTGAAGACGACAACGCCAAAGCTCTCCGCCGGCAACGGGCTCGCTATTACGACACGCTGGGCCGTGTTTACTTGAAACAAGGGAAGCCGAAGGAAGCTGAGAAGCACCTGAAGCTGGCGCTTGTTAATGAGCCCGATACGCCAACGGCGCTCATTGCGCTTGGCCAAATTGCTGCCGCTAAGAACGATCAGAAGGCAGCTGTTGAGTACCTTACTTCGGCGGCCGTCAAAATGCCGTTGAAGAAAACCGACAAGCAACTAATGGAGACGGCTTATAAAGCTACGCATCATGATTCATTAACCGGCCTCGAAGATTTGCTCGACACGAAATATCGAAATCTGAATGCCGGCCTGCACTTCGATCATTACCAACCGTCGGCCAAGCGTACGAGACGCACGGCGCTGGCCGAATTGTTCACGGGATCAGGCTGTGGTCCTTGTGTCGCCGCTGATTTGGGCTTCGATGGACTGCTGGAGAGATACAAGCGGCAGGATGTCGTGGTGCTGGTCTACCACATGCACATTCCCCTTCCCGATCCGATGACGAATCCGGCGACGGTCGATCGCGGAAAATATTACGGCGTTCCCGGGACGCCGACTCCGGTCGTCGACGGGTCCAGACTGGCAAGTTCCGGCGGTTCGCGCGAAATGGCGAAGGGATTCTTTGATCGCGTCACGCCCAAGATCGATTCGGAACTGGAATCGCCGGCGCAAGCCCAAATTGCAGTGACCGGTTCAATCGCCGGCGACGTCGTCAAAGCGAACGTCGTCGTCGATCAAATCAAGAACCCGTCACCTGATCTGAAAATCCAATTGGCGCTCGCCGAAGAAGAGATTCGTTATACCGGCGAAAACGGCGTCCGCTTTCATCCGATGGTCGTGCGGAGTCTGGGCGGCAAAGATGCCAACGGCTTCGCGCTCGCTGCTTCCGGACCGACGACGGTCGAATGGACGTTCGACGTGAAGGCGATGAGTGAGCAATTGAAGAAGTATCTCGATGATTACGAAAAGGCCGGACACCGCGGCGACACCTTCACGTTTCTCGACAAGAAATATCAGATCGACCCGAACAATCTGTCACTCGTGGCGTTCGTCCAGGACATGAAGACCAAGGCCGTGCTGCAAACCGTTTATGTCAAACTGAGCCCGGCGACGCCCGCTACCGCCACGGCAGCCGTGCAGTGAGATGTTTCACCGGCGGTTATTTCAAGCTTTACTGCTGACGTGTCTGTTCTCCTGGGCGCTGGCTGTTTGTGCCCAGGAGACTGATGAACCGAACCCGATCAAGTGGAGCATAAAGGCGCAGCCTTCACACGCCTTGTCAAAATGGAATCTGTTCACGCTCGAACTCCGCGCCGCCATCGATCGAGGTTGGCATCTCTACTCCATGGAAAAGGTCGAGGGAGGCCCATCGCCCACGCGCATCACAGTCGTGTCGGGCCAGGGTTTTGAGATGGCCGGCGAGATCGACTCTCCCGCGCCGCGGTCAGCCTACGATCCAAACTTTCAGGTGGCGACTGAGTTTTACGAAGGTGAAGTTCTCTTTACCATTCCCGTCAAACTGACCTCTGCCACGGTCGCGGAAAAGCTTCGCGTGCAAGTGCGTTATCAGACCTGCACGCCAGCAATCTGCTTGCCGCCAAAGTTGTTGGAGTTGGAAGCGCGGCTGGAGGGCGAAGACACTAAATCCAATTCTGCGCCTGAAGATAAGTCCGTCGCCAATAAACCCGCCGACGTTGGAGCCAGTGTGGCCGATTTCGGTTTCACCGATTTCACCGGCAAGTCGCGTCGCTTCTCAGAATTTCGCGGCCGCGTGGTGCTGCTCGATTTTTGGGCGTCATGGTGCAGCCCGTGCCTCGCGGACATTCCGCAACTTAAGAGCGTTTACCAGAAATATCGGGCTCAGGGATTCGAAATTATCGGCATGGACAGCGAGACGCTGGGCCAGAAGGATGTTGACGCTGAATTCGCAAAAGACGCGCAGACGAAAGCACGTGAGATTGTGAGTACGCGCGGGATTAGCTGGACCCAGGCAACCGCCGACAGTTCGTTGCCGGTTGCTGCGGAAATGTTCGGCGTTCAGAATCTGCCGGCTAAGTTTCTCATCGACCGGAATGGGAAGATCGTGGCGCGAATAAAAGACCTATCTGAACTCGATCAAATCCTGCCTAAACTGCTCGCCGGAAATTAACTATTCGCCACCTCGCGACGCCGGAAACACTCCGGATCGTGATCGTTAACCATCCCCACCGCCTGCATAAACGAGTAGCAGATCGTCGAGCCCACGAAATTAAACCCGCGGCGCTTCAAATCACGACTCAAAGCATCCGAATCGCCGGTGGTTACGGGAATTGGTGAGCCGCGCTTTCTCTGCTTCGGCTTCCCGTCAACAAATCGCCAAACGTAATCATTGAAGCTGCCGAATTCTTTGTGGATTTGCAGAAATGCCTTCGCGTTTTCGACGGCTGAAGCAATCTTCAAGCGATTGCGAATGATGCCTTCGTCCTGAAGGAGTCTGGCGATCATGCGCTCGTCGTACTTCGCAACTTTCTTCGGGTCGAAATTGTCGAAAGCGCGGCGATAATTTTCACGCTTCCTTAAAACCGTTTCCCAACTCAAGCCGGCCTGCGCGCCCTCCAGGATCAAGAACTCAAAGAGCGTACGGTCGTCGTGAATCGGCACACCCCATTCGCGATCGTGATAAGCAATCGACAGATCAGTCCGGGCCCAGCGACAGCGTCGCGGTTCTTTCGATTGTTTCACCGCGCGTGACCGTCCTTGCGATTGACCAGTTGACCAATGGCTTCAATCAGGATTTGAGAATCAACGGGCTTGGAAAGATGTACTTGAAATCCCGATGCCAGGGCACGCTGACGATCTTTCTCGCTGGCGAAGGCCGTCAACGCAACTGCCGGAATTCGGCTGTTGGCAGTCGGGAGCGCGCGCACCTTCGCGATCAATTCGTATCCACTCTCCAACGGCAACCCGATGTCGCTGAGCAGCACATCAGGCTTGAATGAATGCAAATCGAGCAGCGCCTGCTGCGCCGATTCGACAGCCTGCACTTCAGCGCCGGAAACTCTCAGTGTGAGCGTCAGCAGTTCGCGCGCGTCGGCTTCGTCTTCAACCAACAAAACCCGCAGACCGGTGAGCTTCGAGTCGGGTGCCGGTCGGCTGCCGATGGCTGCTATCGAAGCGGTTCGCGTCGCCGCCAACGGCAGCTGCAGGGTAAAGGTCGCGCCTTTCCCTTCACCATCACTGGCGGCGCTGACCGTGCCGCCGTGCAACTCCGTCAAATGCCGGACAATGGCCAGTCCCAGGCCGAGGCCGCGATGCGAGCGTGTCAAAGCCGCTTCCGCCTGGCGAAATCTCTCGAACACGCGCGGCAGGAAATCGGCTTCGATCCCTATTCCGGTGTCACGCACTTCAATTTCTGCAAACGACTCAAGTTGTCTGAGCGAGATCGTCACGCGCCCATCGCGCGGTGTGAACTTAACGGAATTCGAAAGCAGGTTCCAGATAATCTGCTGCAGCCGCGCCGGATCGCCGGCGACCGGTCCCACGCCGGCGTCGGCGGAAACTTCGATGGCGACTCCGCGCGCGTTGGCTGCCGGCCGGACGATGTCGATCGCCGCGGCAATAACCGTGACCATATCAACGGGTTCGATGTCCAGCTTTAGTTTTCCACCCGCGATGCGCGAAACATCTACCAGGTCCTCGATCAGCTGGGCCTGGGCCTGCGCGTTTCGCTCCACTGTCTCCAGCGCGTGTTTGGAAGTCTCAGCATCCAGGCGACCGGTGCGCAACATCGTCAGCCAACCGAGGATGGCCGTCAGCGGTGTGCGCAATTCATGTGACAACGTCGCCAGGAACTCATCTTTGAGACGATTTGCCTCTTCGGCTTCGGTACGCGCAGATTGTTCGCTGATCAGCAGTTGTTCGCGCTCGTCCTCGCCGTCCTTGCGCTCGAGAAACTGTCCAATCTGGCTGCCAATCCCGCTGAAAGCAGCGAGCAGCGCGCCGTCCGGTTCACGGATTTCATGGCTGAAGAATTCCATTACGCCGAGAAACCTGTCGCCCGACATGATCGGAAACGCGAAGGCCGCGTGTAACTGTTCGGCAGACGCAGCTTCTGAACGAGGAAAATTGTTGTCGGCTGCCACATCGGGAATCCACGTCGGGCGTGACGTCTCCCAAACGCGACCGGGCAGCCCAACTCCGCGCGCGAAGTTGAATGTCTGCGTCATCATTTCAAACCGGCTCGCGGAACCATGCGATGGCCAAAACTTGAAGCACCTCAAAACCTGCGCGGCTTCATCCAGTCTCCACATCGCGCCAACTTCCCATTCGAAGGTGTTGCAGATTCTTTGAATGATCCGGGTTACCGCGTCATCGAGCGCCGGCGACTCAGCGAGAATCCGGGTCACTGAAAGCGAACCGCCCAGATGAAGTCCCGCCATTTTCCGTTCAGTCACAATTGCTGCCAGTGACAACGTCGTGATCGCCAGGTCGGCGACATAAGCCTGCAGAAACAGCAATCCTTCGTTGCGAGGATAAAAGGCGAAGCCGCCATAGCCGTGAACGGTGCCCCAAATAGAAATCGCCACGAACGGCAGCAGCGCAGTTGAAACTCCGCGCGGGCCGAAACGAAAGGCGGCCCAGACCAAAAGCGGAATCGTGATGTGACCCCATGGTCTGATGCCGGCCGATCTATGCAGCAAATCGGTATAGATCGTCACCGAAAGCAGCGACATCAGCACCAGCAACATGGTGAATTCAGACCAGCGCGCAACGCGCCAACGCTCAACGGGCCGTTCCAGCCAACTGAGGATTAAAGGCGTCACCAAGAGCGCGCCAACTCCATCACCTGACCACCACGTCACCCAGAGATGACGAAAATCTTCCCAGCGCTCATGACCGGAAAGACACAACGATAAGTTGCCGATCGTGGCCGCCACGGCCGTGCTGATCACGGCTGCGAAGACCACGAACTTCAACACGTCGAAGGCCCGATTAAAAGGATTGCGCGATTCAGTGAACCGGCGCAGCAAATAAACTGCGCTCAAGCCTTCGAGCGTATTACCGATCGCAATCGCCGTTGATGGAACCAGCGGAACGTCCGTCAACAAGAAATTGGAGAGCAGCGCTCCGAGAATGACGCCCGGCGTCGCGCGATACCCAAACCAGAGTAGCGCCGCAATCGCCACCCCGGCCGGCGGCCAAACCGGCGAGACGCTGACATTCAAAAAAGCCAGCGACAGGCCGATTTTTGCGCCGACGAAATACACCAACGCTACGCCCGCGCAAATGACGACGTCACGCCCGCCAAAGATTTGTTGACGCTGCTTCAATCGATCAACTCACTGAAGACCAGGATGTAACCGTTCAGATCTTTCACTTCAAATTCCGAAAGTCCATACGGCTGACGACGGAGAGGCTTTTTCAATTCGAGACGGTCTTTGACCCGCTCGTATAATGTTTGCAGTCCGGTAATCCGCAGATAGGCATCCCACACGCCGCCCCCATCTCGCAAATCGTACAGGTTGGGTTTCTGATAATCAGCCACCCGCTGAAGCATGATTTCGATCCCGTCGCGACGCAGGATGCCAAAGACGTATGGCTCCTGCGCCGGAAACGGATCGCCCACAAATCCCAATTCCTGTTCGTACCAGCGAATCGTTGCTCCAACATCAGCAACTGGAAAGACTGGATTGATACTGTGAATTTTCATCTTGCTATTTCTTAAACCGAAACTGCGGCAACATGGTTACATGTAGTTGTCTGATAAATCATGTGTCTGGATCAAATCAATAGCGACGGGTGAAATAATACCTTAGAATGCGATTCTGAATTAACGAGCGAGCTATTACCGAGTTGGAAAGTTAAGGTGTCAGAAGCCCGACCGTAAGCGAGGGCTGCGATTGAATTATCAGTCCTACGATTCCACCAACATCGGATCAAGTGCATAACAAGAGTAGCCCTCCCTGACGGTCGGGCTTCTGACAGAGATGAAAGGCAACATCCCCATCGCCGAACTCCCATTCTCAGAAGAAGTGTGGCTCATGGTGGCGGTGACTTCTGTCCGCGAACGGCGCACCCAACAGGGAAAGCGGTTCCGCGATGCGAGCGCCCGCAACGCGACCGGCAGTCTGCCCCTGAAAATTTGGGCGGAAGTCCTCGAAGGACGCGAAGATTTGCGCCCCGGGCTTTGGGGCATCACCGGCAAGCTTGAATCATTTCAGGATCGTTCACAGTTCATTGTTTCAGAATATCGGCCGATCACCATTGAGCAGTATCGCGAGTATCTCGGCTGCGACCCCTTTTTACCACGCGCCTTCACTCTCGACATTGAAACTCTGGCGCTGCTGGGATTTCGCGACCGCGTCGGGCCAAAACTAGAGAAGGAATTGAAACTCGGTTACATGCGGCTCGAGCAACAACAAAGATACCTGGAGGATATCGCCGCCGAAGAAGAGCGTGTCTATCAGCTTGGTTCTTTGAATGCGACCTCTGGACGAATTCTTTCGATTGCCGTGCACGTCGGATCGGTTGCGGGTTTTCCGGTCGACGGCCTGCCGGGGAACGACAGTGAACACGCTTTTGGGATTGACGAAGCCGGCAACGAACGGGAAGAAAGCGAGGCGCTGACCGGCTTTCTCAAGTTGATGTCGGACTTTGATCCTGGATGCGATGTCATCGTCGGCCATAACATCATTGGCTTTGACCTGCCGTTCATTTTTCAGCGTTGTCTGGCGAATAATCTTACGGTCAAGCCGTTCGTCGATCTCAGCGAGTTCAACGTTCAGGGCGTCTACGACACCATGCGCGCGTGGTGGCTCGGCGGTCGCAACCGCGTGGCGCTCGACGACGTCGCCTGGGCGCTGGGGATTGAATCAAGCAAAACTTCCGAGGTTGAGGGCAGCCGCGTCTTCGAACTGTACCAGGCCGGCAGGCTGGCCGATATTCGCGAATACAATCTGAATGACGTGCGCGTGACGCGGAAGGTTTACGAGCGAATGGTGGCGTGCTTCGGATCGTAACGCAGATTGTCGATTTGCGCCTGTGTAGTTAATGAACTTAAAGATCGCAAGTTAACAACTTGCGCTACCCTTAATCGGTATGCATTGTCCCAACTGCGCCAACGAAAGCGACCTCGACCAGAAGTTCTGTCGCAAGTGCGGCTTCAACCTGGCGCCGGTCAGCAAACTTATGCAGACCGACAGCGGCAGTGACCAGAAGTCTGAGCTACCCAAACTTGAACGCGACAAGCTGCTTATGCGACACATGGTCAGATGGATGATGTGGGGCATGCTAATTATGCTGATCGGCATAGTGGCCATCGTCGTGAACAAACAGCTCAAGTTGGATCAATTGCTGGGGTTGATCGGTTCCCTAATCACTTTGGGCGGCGTCTCAGTGATGATGTACGGATTGCTTGATACGATGCGCGGTGGCAGTTTTAAAAAGGAAACGCCAAAGACGATTGCCGCGACGGCGGACGAAGTTGAGCGAGCTTCAACGACCCGGGAATTGGACGAACGGTTGCCAATTCCACTCGGGAGTGTCACCGAACGCACTACTCAACTGATCAATGTCGATTCCGAGCATCGCAATTAATATTTCTGCTTTGCCACGTCGTTTCATCTTTGCAACACATCTGATAAAATAGCGCACGATGGATTCGTTGATTCCCGTTCTCACTTTAATTTTTGGGGCCCTGGTAGGCGCCGTCGTTGCCTGGCTGGCGCTACACGCAAAATCTCACCGGGCGTTTGATGATGGCAAGGCCGCAAGCGCCACTGAGATGGCCGCCCTCCAGGAGCGCATCGCCTCCAAAGATCGCGAGCTACAGAAACTCCAGGCCACATTCGAGGACGAAGTTTCTGACCGTGATCGCTTTCGTGGAGAAAACGCGCGTCTCCTGGCTGACCTCGAAGGCGAACGACGCGCGGCACAGGAACGGAATGAATCGTTCAAGCGAGTGACGGAAGAGCTGGGTGAGAAATTCAAAGCGCTCTCGCGGGATGCACTCAAGGACAACAATCAGGAGTTTTTGAATCTGGCGCGCGCGACGCTGGAAAAGTTCCAGGTCACGGCCAAGGGCGATCTCGAACAACGCCACCAGGCAATCGATCAACTGGTCAAGCCTTTGAAGGAATCGCTCGAAAAGGTCGACGGCAAGATCGAAGAGATGGAACGCATCCGCGCCGGCGCCTATTCCGGATTAATTGAACAGGTCAAGACGCTCGCGTCATCTCACCAGCAGTTGCAGGCCGAAACCGGTAACCTGGTCAAAGCGCTGCGCACCCCGCATGTTCGTGGCCGCTGGGGTGAAATTCAATTGCGGCGCGTCGTCGAGCTGGCCGGCATGATTCAGTACTGCGACTTCACCGAACAGGAAACCATCGCCAATGAGGACGGCCGAATCCGACCGGATGTCATCGTGCGTCTTCCCGGCAATCGCACCATCGTGGTTGATGCGAAAGTTCCGTTCGAAGCTTTCTATGAGTCAATCTCCACCGCGGACGACGCGATTCGGCTGGAGCGTTTGAAAGAGCATGCGCGGCTGGTGCGCGTGCACATCGGCGCGCTCAGTCGTAAATCCTATTGGGAAACGGTGCAACCGACGCCTGAATTCGTGCTGCTCTTTCTTCCGGGTGAGAGTTTCTACAGCGCGGCGCTCGAACAGGATCCCAAACTCATCGAGGATGGCATTAACCAGAAAGTCATCATTGCGACGCCGACCACTCTCATCGCGCTGCTCAAGGCAATTTCATATGGCTGGCAACAGGAACAGCGGGCGGCCAATGCAGACGAGGTTGGCAAACTCGGGAAAGAACTCTACGACCGTCTGCGAACTTTTCTTTCGCATTTTTCTGATATCGGTAAGAACCTCGATCGGGCGTTGGACTCATACAACAAAGGCGTCGGCTCACTGGAAGCGCGGGTGCTGGTGACGGCGCGTAAATTCAAGGAACGAAACGCCCTCACCGGCGAAGAGATCGAGTCGCTCGAGCCAATTGATAAGCTGGCGCGGCCGCTGAGTCTCGACGAGGGTGGATTATTTCCAGAGCTGATCGCGCCCACCGCCGAGACCGACGAAGACGACGACGATCTACCTCCACTCCTGCGATCAAGAAGCGCGCATGCCGGCGAGAAGCAATCGTGAAACGCGAAATTTGGTTAAGCCCGGTCCTCGGCAACCACCGCGAACAACTGCTGTCGCGGTGCGGCGAGTATCTCAAAGATAGTCAGGCCGATCGGCTGGTCTATATCGCTGCTTCGCATCCGCTACTCGATCTCGTTACTGAAAAGCTGCTCAACCGGAATCACGCCGGTGGTGTTTGGGGTGAATTTCCGGTTTATCTGTTTCGCGGATTCGTCCGGCGCATTCTGTCTGAGACCTCACTTGCCCAAAGCGTTCCCATCGATCGCGACGATCTTCCTTTGCGTAAGAGTCTGATTTCCCAAATCATCAAACAACTAAGTGCATCGGGCCGGCTCAAGGCGATTAAGCCGCTGGCAAACCGTGACGGTTGCGTCAACACCATCGCCGCATTGATTGGGGAGCTGCAACGCGCTGGGAAAACTGCCGCGGAATTCGCCAAAGCGATAGAAGAACGCGCCGAGGAGGCAATCGAAATCGAGCCGCAGACTCACAATTCAAAACTCAAAGCTCAAAATTCAAAATTCGAAAACTCGCGGTCGCAAATCGATTTCGACCGCGAGGCCGCGCTTATCTATCAGAAGTATTCGGACGCGTTGGACCTGTTCGGCCTGACTGATGAAGATGCTGACCAACTACGCGCTTTGCAAGTTATGCGTGGCGATGTAGCGCAAGTTGTTAACTTGCGGTCGATCGACCAGGAGCCCGACGAATCGCAAATTAACAATTTGCCCTACTCAGTTCCCTGGCTTGATAACGTTGAGCTGTTGGTGCTCGATGGCTTTTTCGATTTCACGCCGGTGCAGGGCGAAATTCTGAGATTCTTGATTCCGCGGATTCCCAACGTCATCGTGAACGTTAACCATGACGCGGGAAACGCGGAGATTTTTCGACCGTTCGATTCAACCATCGAACATTTGCAATCGATCGCGACGTTTGAGGTCAAGCGTTCCGCTGATTCGGCAGTCTCGGATTTACCGAGAAAACTTTTCAATGTAACGCAAGTTGATACCTTGCGACCGGCGCGCTCAGCAGACGAAAAGCCGCAAATTAACAATTTGCGCTACACGCTGCTTGAATGTTCGGATCGTGAACTCGAAATTCGCTCAATTGCCAAAGAGATCAAGCGGCTGGTTCTGACCGAGCAATACCGTTTGTCTGAGATTGCGCTGGTGGTGCGCGAGCGGGCGGCTTATGCCGACACCATTGTGCGTGTGTTCGCCGACGAATCGATTCCCTGCAACCTCGAACGCCGGCTCGAAGCGAACGATGTTCCGGCCATTCGCGCGTGTGGAAAGATCCTTCAACTGTTGCGCAAACCGGAGGAGGAACTGGCAAACACCAGCGCCAGCGAACTCGCCCATCTGATCAAGACAGATTACTTTCGATTGGCGGACAAAGACCTCGAAGCTCTCACTAACGAGTTTGACGACAAATACTCTTCGCTGTTGGATGACGATGGCAAGCATGCGCGGTCTGACGAGAAACTACGCGCCGCGCTCGGCATAGGACGGTGGAAGCCTGACGAACTCGAAAACGTAATCGCTTATGTCGGCGCTGATTTACCTGTCAATGCGTGGATCGACCGGGCCCGGAAATTGATTAGGGTCTTTCCCTCGGCCGAAGCCGCGCAAACTTTGATCGCCGGCAGCGAAGCGGAAGATCCGGCGGCGGCGGCCGAGGACGCGGCCCCGCAGGAAGACGAAGCCGTCATCGATCGACGGCGGCGGCCCGCTCCCGTTCATCCGGCGGCGATCGGTTGGACGATCCTGGTCATTAGACATCTGCAACGACTGCTGGCGGCCGTGCCGGCGGAAGGCACGCTCGAAGAATTCCAGAAAGCCCTGATGCAGCTGCTGGATCGATTGCAGTTTTCAACTCAGGTGAACGTTCCGTTTGAGCGGCGCGGCGGCGCGAACGATATTCCGCAGGCCACGCTGGACGTGCGCGGGCGCGAAAGTCTCCGCCGCGCGATTGCCGCAACGGTGCGCAGCTTTAATTACGCCGC
The DNA here is from genome assembly GCA_044870975.1 of Pyrinomonadaceae bacterium. Lineage (GTDB taxonomy): Bacteria > Acidobacteriota > Blastocatellia > Pyrinomonadales > Pyrinomonadaceae > UBA11740. The sequence goes on along the minus strand of JBIOZK010000212.1, from coordinate 9,232 downwards.
TACCGTCGTGTCAGAGACCCGACCGTCAGCGAGGGTGCACCAGATTGATCCCCTTCAAACTGAGCCGCCGCGCATCTTCTTATCGACCTTCATCGACGAAATCGAACGTTGTTTGAAATCACAAACGCTTTCGGTTGGCGCGCCAAATCGTGATGGTCTGCGCGTGATGGAAGCCACCGATGTGCGCGGCTTGCGATTTCGCGTCATCTTTATTGCCGGCATGATCGAAGGTGGTTTCCCTCTGCGCACGTCGCGCGATTGGCTCTATCCACACGAAGAGCGAGTGCGGCTGCAAAAGCACGGCATCTTTCTCGAAGATATTTCCACCGACACGCTGTTGAAGGAAGAACATTATTTCTATCAGACTGCGTGCCGCGCCACCGAGCGACTGTATTTGACGCGCCCGCTCGCCTTGAACGACGGAAGCGAAACCGTCGCCTCGTATTACATCGAGGAATTGCGGCGCGCGATTGCTCCGGCAGCCATTGAAGTGAAGCAGATACGTGGCGACATCGATGCCCGCGACCCCTTATCGGTTTCCAGCGCGTCTGAATTGGGACCGGTGCTAACTCGACAAGCGCAGGCCATCAGATCCGCGCCAGCCGAAAGACTTCTCTCGCTGGCGCGAAGCGGGGACTACATCTCGCCTTCCGCCATGAACCGGATCGGGATCGAACAAGCGCGTCATGGTGAATGGTTTGGGCCTTACGACGGCGAAATCTCGCAGCCTGATCTGCAATTGATGCTGGCGCGCCACTTCGGGCCCGATCATGTCTATAGCGCCAGCCGTCTAAGCACCTTCGGCAGCTGCGCCTTTCGTTTCTTTGGCAATCGGGTGCTGCGTCTCGAGCCGCGTAGTGAAGCTGCGCTCGACCTGCAAGCCATCGACGCGGGAAAACTTTTACACGACATTCTGCGCCGATTCTTTGAGAAACATCGTGGCGATTACCTGCCGGCGCGAGACCGCCAGAAGCTGCGCGAGGAATTAGCAAAGACGGCTGATGGTGTTTTCAAAGAGCATGAAGACAAGGTGCCGCCGCTCAACGAACGCATCTGGAAGATCGACTGCGAAATCCGCAAGCTGATCCTCGATCAGGTGCTGTTGTATGAGTTGCGTCTGCAGGAAAAGACTCACGGCCGGGTGCAGCCAAAGTATTTCGAGTTGGCGTTTGGCCGCGCTTCTGAAGGGAGCGATCCGAACTCCACGAAACGTTTCCTAACGTTGAAGCGCGCGGATGATGCGGACGATGCCGCTTTGATTCAGGGGCAAATCGATCGCGTCGACGTTAACGAAGACGAGAAACTTGCCATCGCCTACGATTACAAACTGTCGAAAGGCGCCACCCTCGACGACATTCGCAGTGGCCGGCAGGTGCAGATTCCTATCTATCTCGCCGCGCTCGAACAGTTGTTCCTGCCAAAATTCGATTTGGGCGGCGGCGGCTATTACACTCTGCGCGGCAAAGGCGCGCGTTTGAATCAGGGCCTGTATCGAACGGCGCTGGCGGATTGCACGAATGTCACCAGCCGCTATACCAAGTTCGATGACGTTGAATGGCAACGGATTCGAAGAGAGGTCACCACGCGGGTCTGGGAATTCATCGACGGCATGCGGGGCGGACACTTCCGGGTGAAGCCTTCGCTCGGCCGGCACACTTGCAAGTTCTGTGATTACTCCGCCGTGTGCCGGTATGATGCATATCGAATTAATCGGAAGAAGCCATGAATCAATCCACTAATGACGCAGCCTTGCGCGAACATCTGATTTCGCTGCTTACCGGCGGCAATGCTCACGTCAGCTTTGATGATTTCGTCAAGGACTTTCCGGCCGACAAGTGTGGTGAGCGCATCGAGGGTCTTCCCTACACCGCCTGGCAGGTGCTGGAGCACATGCGGATCGCGCAGTGGGACATCCTCGAGTTCTCGCGCAAGGCCGATCACGTTTCGCCGAAATGGCCGAAGGGCTATTGGCCGGCCGAGGATGAGGCGGGCTCACCTGGGTCCTGGAATGAAAGCGTGCAGAAATTTCAGGCAGACTCTGAAGAGTTTGCGGATCTCGTACGTGACACGTCGACAGATTTGTTTGCGCCGATTCCGCATGGCACCGGCCAAACGATTCTGCGTGAAGCGCTCTTGCTCGCTGATCATAATTCAAATCATCTCGGCGCATTGATTGCGATGAGTCGAATGCTCGCAGTGTCAGAAGCCCGACCGTGAGGGAGGGCAGGTAGCGCGTCCGAGTTCTGTTAGAACATCTCGATACGCGAGTTGCCCTCCCTCACGGTCGGGCTTCTGACACGTGCGCTAATCCACCTTTCTGGAGGACATAATGATGCGAAAGCTGCTGGTAGCCGGATTCGCACTTTGGTTCGGCCTGTTTCCGTTCGTCGCTCACGCGCAAGAACCCGTCAATCGCGAAATGATCGCGAAGATTCGCGAAGAAGGCCTGAAGCGATCCAAGGTCTATGAGACGTTCACTCACTTCACTGAAGCCATCGGCCCGCGTCTGACCGGAACACCGGCGCACAAGGCGGCGGCGGAATATGCCCGGGACAGATTGAAGGGATGGGGCCTGGGAAACCCACGTCTGGAGCCATGGGAGTTTGGCCGCGGCTGGACGCTGGAAAAGCAAACCATCGAAATGATCGAGCCGCGCTATATGCCGCTGCTTGGCTATACCGAAGCGTGGTCAACCTCGACCGCCGGCGAAATTGCCGGTGCGCCGTTGATGCTGGGCGGGAAATCGGCCGCGGAACTCGAACCTTTGCGAGGCAAGATCAAAGGCGCGATTGTGATGAGCCAGCCGATTCAAACCGTGTTCGAAGATAAGGATCGGCAACAACCAACGACTGCGGAAGGTAACGTGGTAATCGGCCAACCGCGTCATCCTGTGGATCAAGCGACGCGCGCGAATGCCCAGGCTTTGACGCAGATGCTGCGGCAGGAAGGGCCGGGCGTGGTGCTGCGCACCAGCATGGGGATGCACGGAACGATGTTCGTGCTCGGTCGTGACAATGGCGCGAATGCGCTGCCCAGCATTGTGCTCGCGGCCGAACACTACAATCTGATCGCGCGGATGATGCAGCTTGGCGTGCCGGTGAAATTGCGCGTGAACCTGCAGACGAAATTCTATGATCAGGACAAGAACAGCTATAACGTGCTCGCGGAATTGCCGGGAACGGACCCAGCGTTGAAGGATGAAGTTGTTATGCTCGGCGCCCACCTCGACTCGTGGCACTCCGGAACGGGAGCGAGCGACAACGCTGACGGCGCGGCGGTGGCGATGGAAGCGTTACGTATTCTCAAAACCATCGGCGCGCAACCGAAGCGAACCATTCGGGTGGCCATCTGGAGCGGCGAAGAAGAAGGATTGCTCGGCTCAACGAAATACGTCGAGCGCTATCTGAAAGGCGATGACAAGAAAGCTGAGCGCGAAAAGATGTCCGTGTACCTGAACATCGATCCCGGCACCGGCCCGATTTACGGCTTCTACATGGAGAACAATGAAGCGGCCAAGGCGATATTCGACGCGTGGGCCGAACCTCTGCGCGATTTGGGAATGCGCCGAAATGTTCTGCCCGGCATTGGCGCGACCGACCATCTCAGCTTCACGCGTGTCGGCGTTCCCGGCTTCAACGTAATTCAGGAATACAGCGACTACGACGTGCGCATGCACCACACAAACGTGGACACATTCGAGCGCGTGCGCGAAGCCGATTTGCAGCAGAACGCGATCGTGCTGGCCTCGTTTCTTTATCAAGCGGCCATGCGCAAGGAGAAGATTCCGGTCGGCAAACCGGCTCCGTCTAATTGATATTCTTGTTGAGTGAGGCGTGCGCGAGCCACGCAACCAACTGCAGTAGTTTTTGAATATCGGCAAACGGAAGACTTTAGAACCTGACCCGCAAACCGTCGCTCCTGGCGTACAAACTGTCGAGTCTGGCGTGCCAACTGTCCATTCTGGCCGGCAAACCGTCCATTCCGCCGTGCAAACCGTTCATTCTGGCCGACAAACTGTCCATCTTGGCGTGCAAACTGTCCATCTTGGCGTGCAAACCGTCCATTCTGGCGTGCAAACCGTTCATTTTAGGCCGAAATTCGACAAATGCTCGATGGAAGAGCCCGAAGCGGTAGTGTCCCTAGGACAATATCGTCCGAATTTCTTCAGGAACGATTTCCAGTGGTCCGCTCCCGATACATCGGGATGCGACCCGGGCGGCTTTGCTGCAAAAGTCGATTGGCTACGTCCGCGAAGCGGACTGAATGCCAATAGCCCAGCGCTTTAGTGCTGGGACAGGGGCAGGTGAATTCGCAGTCCGCTTCGCGGGCGGCTGAAAACCATAGGGCATGAAGACTTCCTCCAGTCGTCCGCTTCGCGGACTCGGTTCCATCACTACCTTGGGTTCCCAGCGCTAAAGCGCTGGGCTACTCTCACTCGTCGGCTTCGCCGACTTTTGCAGCAAAGCAGACCCGGGCACCATTTGCGACCCCTTCAGGCTGCCATGCGCTCAATTCCTGGAAACCAATTGCTTCAACAACTCCTGCACTGCCGTCTCAAGCTGGCCGTCCTTTCCCTGAAGGCTTTCACCGATAGGTTTAGCTACCGGAATGTCGACCTTCCTCGGATGCATCTCCATCAACTCCCCGTCGTTCGCCGTAATGCGATCGAAGGGCAGACGCAGGTTCGAGCCATCGATCAATTGCACACCGGACGTGTAAATGATCCACCCGGCCGTTGGTTCACCGACAACCTTGCCGAGTTTCAACGAGCGATAACCTTCGGTGAAGTCTTCGCCGTCCGACAGTGTGTGCCGGTTCGTGACCAGAATCGTTGGCAACTCGAGTGAGCGCTGCCCTAACGAAGTGCGCGACGGCACCATCGAGAACCCTCGCGGTTGCATATTGAAATAGCTCTTACGCGCCAGCACATCGATGGCGTAGACGTTCACGAAGCCGCCGTTGTTGTTGCGCACGTCGATAATGACGCCATCGCGTCGCTGGTTCTCCGCATCCAGATCGATATTCAGTTGGGTCAGAGCCCCGGCAGACATGTCGGCCATGTGAATGTAACCCAGCCGGCCGTTGCTGATTTTCGCAACGTACGCGCGATTGTCTTCAATCCATTTTCGATAGACCAGATTGCGCTCGGTAGCGCCGTTGACCGGACGTACCACGACGTCACGTTTTTGCGAGCCGTCGGCGGACGCGGCGATTGATAAGACGACCCGCTTACCAATCTTGTACGCCAGCAGTTCGTCAAGATTTGTGCGCGCGCCGATCGCCGTGCCATCAACTGAAATCAAATACTCACCGGCCTTGATGTTCGTAATCGCGGCCGGTGTCAAGGGAATGACTTCAGCAATCCGCAGCGCCCCTTTATTTTCAAACTCGCCGCGATCGAAACGCATCCCGAGCCGGCCGATGGCAGGAGTCTGCGCCGTGTTCGCGGGCCCCGAGATACCGGAGTGCGACGCGTTCAGCTCGCCCAGCATCTGCGAAATTATCCGGCGCAATTCATCGCCGGTGCGTGCTCCGGCGGCGAGCGGTGCGTACTGCTCGCGCATCGCGTTCCAGTTGACGCCGTTCATATTCGGCTCGAAGAAGTTGTCGCGAATGTAGGTCCAGGCCTGTTTGAAGACCTGCATTTTTTCCCGCGAGAAATCGACGTCCATCTCAGCCGTGACCGCGATTGGTCTTATCTGACGGTTATCAACCTGGATCATGTTGAGCCGCCCGGCCTCGATGTAAAAGACCTCTTTGCTGTCAGGCGAGAATTGCGCGCTGCTCTTGAAACCCGCGGTTGAGGTTAACTGCCTCGACACCAGCGGATCTCTGGTCAATTCGTCGAGCGGATAGACATAGAGATTCAGCTGGTTCGCCACCGACGCCACCATCAACAGCAATTTTCCATCGGGACTGATTCTCTGGTAACGCACGTCGACGCCCACGTTCATTAGCGCCAGCCGCCTGCGAATTAATTCGTAATCAATCACGACGGGTTTCGGAGCCGGCCGGCTACCGGGTCTTGTCTCTGCCGCGGGCGAAGCACTCGGCGTTGCCGCCGGCGGAGCCTCAGGAGAAGGCGTGGTCGGAGGCTGACGGAGCGGCGTGCGCGGACTCTCTTCCTTAAATAGATCGCGGAATTGATCTTCACGGAACCGGGGCGTGCGCGGAATCAGATCGACGCGCGCAACCTGGCCCGGCTCAGTCCGTTGATTCGTATCGAACAAAATGAACGTCCCATCGGGACTCCAACTGATCGTGTTGCTGTTGGAATTTGCGAGAAAGCTGACCTGTTTGCCTTCACCACCGCTCGCGGGTGCGACCCAGACATTCTTGAATCCCTTGTCACTGACCGGAACGTAGGCAATCAATTTGCTGTCAGGCGACCAGGCAAACGGGCGATCGGAACTGAGTGGGGGCCGTTCCAGATGAGCCTTCGCCACTGAATGGTCCTTCTTACCATCCATTTCGTAAACGCGAATTTCTTCACCGCCCCGCTCAAAGGCGATTGACTTTCCGTCGGGCGAAAACTCCGGCGTGTCATCGCTGGTCTGATCGTTGGTCAGGCGCGACTCGCTGTTCGTGGCAAAGTCGTAAAGAAAGAGATGGGTCGGGCCATCGCGATCGGAAACATAGACAAGTTTGCGGCTGTCCGCGGACCAGGCCACCTGGTTCTCTTCCGCCGGCGAGTTGGTAACGCGGGCTGCATCTCCGCCGTCTGTCGCCGAAGCTGCAAAGATTTCACCGCGAACTACAAAAGCGATCTTCTTCCCGTCGGGCGAGAGAGCCATCTCCGAAATTTGATCGCTCAAACGAAGATGATCGACGGCGGGACCGGCCGGCACGCCCCGGCGCACAATGTTGACCGCGGCGGCCCGACCGTTTCCGGTATCAAGTTTCCAGATTTGAAAATTGCGTTCGAAGACAATCGACTTACCGTCAACGCCGATGCTCGGCCAGAGAACGCGTCCGTCTTTGAACTGGGTGACCTGTCGCGGTTTGCCATTGATGTCCTGCGCCCAAATGTTCTGGGCCCCGCTCCGATCCGAAACGTAATAGATGGTGCGATCGTCTTTACTCCACATCGGCCACATCTCTTTCGCACCGCCGCCACTCACCTGCTCATACTTTGGCTGAGCGCCGAAGCGCACCAACCATATTTCACTCTCATCGATGTGGCTGTGGCCTTTGCGCCACCACTGACCGCCCCCGAGTCCATGCCCGGTGAACGCCACCATGCCGCCGTCGTGCGAAGGCGCCGCTTGATATTCGCTGGTGTAAAGATCGCCGCTAATTTGCATCGGCGTGCCGCCATCACTGCTGACCCGAAAAATGTCCGAACTCATTTCCTGACTACCCGACGTGAAATAGATCCAGCGGCCATCACCCGACCATGAGTCGAGCAAATCGCCGCTGTCGTCAAACGTCAGACGTTTCAAATCACCGGTATCTAGTGTGAGCAGATAGATGTCGCCGTTGCCGGTGCGCGTAGAAATGAAAGCGAGCTTTTTTCCATCCGGCGAGTAGACGGGTTTCGATTCAGTTGCTGGATGCGACACGAGCAAGTGCGCATCGCCGCCATTCGCCGCGACGGTCCAAATGTCGCCGCCCGAGGCGAAGGCGATCTCGGACCCATCCGGAGAAACCGAAGGATCGGTAAAGTACGCCTGCGGCTGCGTTGCCGGCTGGGCAAATACCGCGCTATAACCAACTGCTGCCAGCAAAAGAAAACCGGCAAAAAGCCGCTCCACGAAACCAAATCGTTTGCGTTCGAAAACCATGATCACGGGCCTTTCCGTTGTTAATTGATTGATTAGATCGGACGCCGGGCATACTACAACATTTCTGCTCATGAACAAGCCATTTCTACTCACGAACAAGCCTCGAGTGAAGCAGTCGTCGCCTTGACCGTGATTCTGACGCTTTGTTATACGAATGATTCGCGCAGGTCCTACCAAACATAGCGCGTTCGGTGTTCCGCAGTAGCTCAATGGCAGGGCATTCGGCTGTTAATCCCGACCAGTCGGGATTGTAGGTTCCTCAGGTTTAAGCACTTCAAACTCTACGTTGATTAACCCCGCGCGCCTTGCCTCAAAGCACCACGGTTTGTTATAAAACTGATTCGCGCACCTCCTACCCAATTTACCGTGGCGCGCGTTCGATGTTCCGCAGTAGCTCAATGGCAGAGCATTCGGCTGTTAACCGAAGGGTTGTAGGTTCGAGTCCTACCTGCGGAGCCAATTCTCATAACCTATCTGATGTAATGACTCGACTTACCTGATCGTCTCAGTTAGGCGTGTCACAACGAAGTCACAAAGTTTAGGCTCTAGACAGAAGCCTGCTTGTTTTTTCCCGAGCCTTAAATTTTTCCAACGTTCAATTCCAACAGCCTCACCCTAGAGGGGCTAACGTGTCGCCACTGCCGCGTGCTGCGGATTACAGGGGCCGCATGAAGAACCAATAGCTCATCTAGGCAGTGCTTTATCTCCTGTACGTTAGTGACCTCCAGAAAGCAATTAGAAACGTATCCATTTTGCCCACTGATAACATTCAATTGACTTCTTAGAAAGTCTACCAATACCAGAGCCCCGGTTAGTATCATATTGGTCAAATAGCTCCATTGTGTGGCCATGCCGCTTGAGGCCGGATAAGTGCTGAAAATGACCTCGACTCGAGTGGAATCGGTTGCAGAGATTACAAACGTCAGTGTTTATTCAAGTTTACTGACTTGGTGTAATCTATCCAGCGTGAAAGATTAAAAAACTCGACGCAGGAATTGACGGCGTTGATTCACATAACATTTTCTCTGGTTTTGCTCAGCCAGTTCAACGGTTTTTGAACAATAACAGCAGAATGGAGTTCTCCGAATCCCACCAAGAATGGAGTCCCGCGCCCAACTGGGTCCGTTTTCTCATCCGCTTCGGATACAACTGGCCAACGAATGAAACCCGACCTAGACGAATTGCACTCATATCCATGCCCTGTGACTCAGCAGGTGCAGGCTTGGTTTCGCTTGGGGCGATGATTCGAGGCTTGGGAAATCCAAATGCAAACGATGTTGGTGGGCACTACGAGGCGCTGATGCGTTACGCGCGTCAGTATTTAGAGAGTTGTCGGCATTGCGACATGCGCTGCGATCCAGACATCAAGGGATGTGGATATGCGATGGAAGTGAGTGGTCGTGTTAGATACAAGGGCGAGAATCTATACACAGTTTCAGGGCGAACCG
>JBIOZK010000211.1:0-29040 GCA_044870975.1 Pyrinomonadaceae bacterium | reverse complement strand
CGCCGGAACTCGCGCCCACGATGACGGCCGTTTTCGCGTCGTTAGACATCGAGTCGCTTTCTGAGGGCTGAATCAAATTGTCGCTTTGGATCAAAAACTGCCAACTGCTGTCGAAAGCTATCAAACTCCGGAAAGGCTTTTTGTAGAAAGCCACTCTGAAGCCGGCTGTCTTTTGAAATATTCACGATAGCGCCGGCATCCTCAGTCCAGTGGTCGAGATGAGCGAAGAGTTCGCGCGTGCGTTGGCCCTCGGGCGCGTCCAGCGTTAGACAAACTCCATCACCCTCGAAGTTAATCAAGCTGCCGTGACCTCTGAAAATCTTGAGCGACGCCAGGGTAATAGGCACGGCGTGTTTCAAAATTATTTCCTTGAGCCGCTCAACCGCCACGGGCCACTGATCATGAGGAATCAGCACCTGGTATTCGCGCAGACCATTCCGTCCAAACAGCTTGAAATAGAATTCCTTGCCGACCGGCGGAAAGAATGCCTGCGGCAGCGTTACCATTGCTTCTTCGCCCGCCCAGCTCTGACTGAGGGCATAAGCCGCTAAACTGGATCGCGTACTGAGTTTCCCAAACAGCGGTAGTCTCCAATTGCCGCGCTCGTCAGCATCGAGTTCTTCATACCGAAGTTCACCGCTGTGGTTGTTGCCTTCGATTGGATCGCCGGCATAAACGAACCCGCTCCCAAATTTAGAGCCGTTGAGATCGTGCCACGAATAAAGAACCTGGACCTTGTTCGCGAGATCTTTCATCGTCTCGGCAGCTTCGGCGAGCGAACCAACCTTCAAACGACGCAAGCGAAACGCTGAGTGCTCCAGGCGCTGAAGCTTCAGCCGGGCGGACAGGATAAAACCCGTCAGCCCGTACCCGCCGACGGTGAGATTGAAAAGATCCGAACGCTCGCCGGGAGAACAGGTAAGTTCGCCGTGATCCGGGTGGAACAGTCGCAGCTCATCGGTCACCGCGCGAAAATTGCCGTCCTTAAACTGGTTCTTGCCGTGAATGTTGGGTGCGATACAGCCACCGACCGTGATACTCGGCGAGCCCGGCATCACGGGCAGAATCCAGCCGCGCGGCACCGTGAAGCGATAGAGATCGCCCAGCGAGATACCAGCCTCGACGGTTACCTGGCCCGTCGCCGGATCGAACTCGAGAATTCGGTTGAAGCTGCGGGCATCGATTGAAACTACATTCTCACCGGCGCTGGCCGCGCAATAGGTCAGGCCCGCGCCGCGCGGAATCAACAAACGGGGCGACGAGAGTTCAGCAAAGAGTTGCCGGTAGCGATCCGGCCGGACGCATTCGCCGTCGAAGCTTTCCGTGCCGTCAAAGCTGGTGAAGTGTGTCTTCAAGCTGCGAGTTTACGGGATTGCCCTAACAGATGAAGAATCGTACCATGAAGTTCCGTGAACGAAACCAAACCTCGCATCAGTTTGTTCTTTCCCGTATACCGCGACGAACATACGGTTGAGACGGTGACCCGCAAAGCGATTACTGTTCTTTCGGACGTCGCCAGCGAGTACGAGATTATTATCATCGACGATGGGTCGCCGGATCGGTCGGCGGAAATCGCCGAGGCTCTCGCGGCCCACAACAACTCAATTCGGGTGATTCGTCACGGTAAGAACCGCGGATATGGAGCAGCCATCAAGACTGGTTTTGCAAATTGTCAGTACGAGTGGATTTGCTTAACGGACGGCGACGATGAATACGACATCTTTGACCTATACAAACTGATTCGCCTGCGAGACTTCTACGATCTGATTATTACCTTTCGTTACGTCAAATCTTATTCCGGCTTCCGTCAGTTCACCTCGTGGACCTACAACAAAGTGCTGCGGCTTTTGTTCAAGACGCCCTATCGGGACATCAGCACGGGACTGCGGCTGGTGCGCAAGTCCCTGGTTGACGAGTTGGACCTGCGATCCAACAGTCCGTTCATCGGCGCTGAGCTCGCGATCAAGACAATGTTGAAAGGCTTTCGGGTGGGAGAGGTGGGCATTCAAACTTTTCCTCGCGAATTCGGCAAAGGCGCGAGTGTTACACCTGCGAATATTCTGGCAACCATACGCGAAATGTTGTCTGCCCGCCGGACAATCTTTTCTAATCAGTACGAGCTTCCCATCAATCGACAGCTTCGTGAAAACGAAGTCCCGCAGGAACGTCTCGAAAGATGATGGGTTACAATCGCACCTTGTGAGCTGAAGGATTCCACGTTTTTGCATGCTGCCTGTTTCGCAAGTCAGTGACACCGCTAGCACGGGACTCGAGGCGTCGATCGAAAGCCTGTACCAACATCGATTCCCGCGCGAGATGTTGGATCGCCGGGCGGCCGTGTGGCGGGTGCTGTGTGATTTGTGGTTCGCGCGTTACATCCCGCCGGATGCTCGGGTGCTCGAGGTAGCCGCCGGTTATTGCGAGTTCATAAACAATATCAAAGCTGCCGAAAAGGTAGCCGTCGATCTGAATCCGGAAACCAAAAAGTTCGCCGCGTCCGATGTCACTGTGCACGAAGTCGCCGCTGAACGTCTCGTGTCAGTGATTGAGCCCGCGAGCTTCGACGCTGTCTTCATGAGCAATTTTCTCGAACACTGTCGCTCGCGCGATCAAGTTCTGGAAGTGTTGCGAGCATGTCATGCGGCGCTGAAGCCTGGCGGGCGATTACTTATCCTGGGGCCGAACTTCCAATTCTGTTACAAGCAATATTTCGATTTCTTCGATCACCATTTGGCCTTGACGCACAACTCAGTCGCGGAAGCATTGCAGGTCGCGGGATTTGAACTCGAGTTGGTAAAGGCGCGCAGCCTGCCCCTCACTTTTAAGGGCCGTCTGCCGCCAATTCCGGTTTTGGTGAAGCTCTACTTACGGCTGCCGGTGTTCTGGCCGGTGTTCGGAAAACAGTTCTTCGTCGTGGCGAGAAAAGCGAGCTGACGTTACGCCGGCCGCATCCATCCCAGCACCGTCTTCCTGAATGAAAGTCCTTCGCATCATCGCCCGTCTCAACGTCGGCGGGCCGGCGCGTCACGTTGTGTGGTTGACGGCGGGAATGAAGCAGCACGGCTATGAGACGCTACTCGTGTCAGGTGTCGTGCCGCCGGGCGAAGACGACATGAGCTACGTCGCCGCACAGGCCGGCATAACCCCGCTGATCCTCGCCGAGATGAGCCGGGAAATTTCTGTCAAGGATGCGATTACCATCTGGAAGTTGTTTCGGCTGATGTTGCGCGAGCAGCCGAATCTCGTGCACACACACACTGCCAAAGCAGGCACGGTCGGACGGGTAGCGGGTCTTATGTATCGCTGGCTGACGCCGGCAACCTTGATTGGCAAACCGCGTCCTTGCCGGTTTGTGCATACCTATCACGGGCACGTTTTCCACAGCTACTACGGTAAGGGAAAGACGCGCGTGTTTCTGGCGATCGAAAAAATGCTCGCGCGGCTCGTGACCGACCGGATCGTAGTGATCACGCCACAGCAGCGACGCGAAATCAACGATACGTTTCGGGTCGGCCAGGCGGGACAGTTCAACGTGATTCAGCTCGGGATTGATTTGGACATTTACGCCGGTTGGCCGGAGCGACGAAAGGAATTCAGAAAAGAATTGAATGTCGGCGCCGACGAGATTTTGATTGGCATTGTCGGTCGCTTGACGGAAATTAAGAACCACGAGTTGTTCCTGCAGGCAGCGCTCGAGTTTCAGAAACTCGGGCGAGGCAACGTGAAATTTGTAATTCTTGGTGACGGACATCTGCGGCAGTCACTCGAGCAGCGAGTTGACGATCTGAATCTGCGCGAACGTGTTCTTTTCCTGGGTTCGCGGAACGACCCGGAGAATTTCTATCCGGCACTCGACATTCTGGCGCTTACCAGTCTCAACGAGGGAACGCCGCTGAGCATCATTGAAGGCATGGCCAACGCGCGGCCCGTCGTGGCCACGCTGGTGGGCGGAGTTGGCGACCTGCTGGGCCAGAGGGTCTCGGCGGTCGACGATCGAAGATTTGTCATCCATGAGCGGGGGATCACGGTGACCAGCGGAGATGCTCCGGGGTTGGCGCAAGCGATCGATCATTTGATTGAGCACGAGGAGCTTCGCGCCGACTTCGGTCACCGCGGCCGTGAATTCGTCTTAAAGAACTACGCCAAAGAGCGGCTTTTGAACGATATTGCCGCTCTTTACGGTAATTTGCTTGAGGGCTGAGGCTGTCCGCGTAAGCGGTTTGAAGCCAAAGGTCATGTTAGACTAACGTCCCATTATCAACGTCAACAGAAGAAGGTTCATTTGCGAGTTCTGATCACGGGCGGCGCCGGTTTCATCGGTTCACATCTTTCTGACGCTTATCTTGAGCGTGGTGATGAAGTATTCATCATCGACGACCTTTCTACCGGCAGTTTTGAAAACATCCGGCATTTGAAAGATCATCCGCGTTTTCATTACACCATCGACAGCGTGCACAACCAGCCGGTAACCGCGGAGTTGGTCGATCAATGCGACGTCATTTTCCACCTGGCCGCGGCGGTTGGCGTTAAGTTGATAGTCGAGAGTCCGGTACGCACGATTGAAACCAATGTGCGTGGCACGGAGTGCGTCCTGGCCCTCGCCAACAAGAAAAAGAAGCGGGTGCTGGTGGCGTCCACGTCAGAAGTCTACGGCCTGAGCACCCAAGTGCCTTTTCGCGAAGACGGCAATCTGGTGATGGGCGCGACGACCAAAGGGCGTTGGAGTTACGCGTGCTCGAAAGCCATCGATGAGTTTCTGGCTCTCGCCTACTGGCGCGAAAAGAAATTGCCCACTATCGTCGTTCGTCTTTTCAATACCGTCGGGCCGCGTCAGACTGGCCAATACGGCATGGTGATTCCCACTTTCGTAAAGCAGGCACTCGCGAACCGGCCGATTACGGTTTACGGCGATGGCACTCAATCGCGCTGCTTCTGCTATGTGGGCGACGTGGTAGGCGCCTTAATGAAGCTGATGGATAACGAGAAGTCGGTGGGCCAGGTTTTCAACATTGGCGCGGACCAGGAAATCTCAATCATCGATCTCGCGAACAAAGTTAAGGAGCTGACCAGCTCAGAATCAGAAATTGTGCTCGTGCCTTACGACGATGCCTACGAAGAAGGCTTCGAAGACATGCCGCGCCGCATTCCTGACATCTCCAAGGTCAACCAGCACATTGGCTTCAAACCCAGCGTCGACCTCGAAGGTATTCTCACCAGTGTGATTGCCTTTCATAGTGGGCAGCAGGCCCATGACGGCAAAGGCGTCGCAGCCGACGGCTAAGCGCAGGGTTCATCTGTCGCTGTAAGTGCCACCTCCTTACAACTTCCAGCATTCTGCAAAAAACAACTATTGACATCCGCAATTTCTTGGCGTAGCCTTCCGCACCTTTTCAAGCGGGCTCGGATTTCCAACGGCTGACTATTACGGGCTGCCTCAAGGACAACTCACTGGCTCAGCCAAATATCAACCCGGCGTTTGCGGTATCGACGCTCTTTGCTCACCAAGGAGTCCCTCAATGCGTTGTTATGCCAACCGGCGGCTTTCATCCAGGCTGCTTCGCGTCCTCGTAACCCTGCTGGTAATCGGATTATTGATCCAGACGATTCCGCTCACGATTACGAAAGCTGTACCCACCGCAGGTCAAAATCGGGATGAACGCTCCAACGGCCAGGAGCAAAAGGTGAAGCCATTGCCAGTGGAGAAGGGCAAGCCACAGATGGAGCTGCCTGACTTGGATGAGCGCGGCGCACGATGGGAGAGCCGTCGAGATATCAGGCCGGCAAGTCCTTCAACCGTGCGGTCGAAAAATAAACCAGTTAGAGAGGTGGGGAAGCACGAGGCCGAGGCAGACCAGAAGTCAGATGTTATCGGTCAGCCGTCAGAAGCCAGAGGCCGAGGATCGTCAACGAAAGAGCGGGCGCGGCATCATAGGCTGGCACCGGTCGAGCCGCTGGTACCGCAGGGCGGGGCAACGACGAGTGAGCGGGCGCTGGCGCGGCTCAATCCATTCAACCAGACGGGCAATCAACTGGCGGCCCGTGACTGTGAATTTAGTTTGCCGCTTTTGAATTTGCCCGGACGAGCCGGACTTGATTTGAATCTCACGCTTTCCTATTCGTCTTTGGTATGGACGCCGGCCGGCTCCAGTCTCTACTTCGATGAAGACAAGGCCGACATCAGTCCGGGTTTTCAGCTGGGATTTCCGCGGATCGAGAATGTCTTCTTCGATTCTCAGGCGAGCGCGAATGCGCGCTTGTTGGTAGCCGGGACCGGACGGCGTACCGAGTTGCGCCAAGTGGGGGCGACCAATGTTTACCAATCGGCAGACTCTTCCTATCTGCAATTGATCGAGAACGACAACACGCTAACGTTGCGCGCGACTGACGGTACGCAGCTGACCTACGCATATTATTTGAACGCGAATGTCTGGGTGGCGACGAAAGTCAAAGATCGAAACGGTAACTATCTGACGATTACCAACAACAGTCTGGGTGATATTCAGACCATTACGGACACATTGGGCCGCCAGATCAACTTCAATTACGACGGCAACGCGAACCTGCAGTCGATCACGCAAACCTGGAACAACGGCACGCACATCTGGGCCACGTTTGGTTGGGGTGAGGCTTTGACCCTGAATGTCTCGACTCTCAGCGGCGTGGTGGGCGCCTATACGGGTCAACAGATTCCGGTTTTGCGGCAGGTCAACTTGATGGACGGGTCATACTATGTATTTGACTACGCGCCGGTGGGCCAGGTGAGCGTGATCCACCGTTTCCGCAATCTGAATGCGCAGTCGACCTACACCGTCTATGAGTATGACAACGGTGGCAGCGATTGCCCGCGCCTTAACGCCACCGACCTTTGGGCCGAAAACTGGAGCGCCGCGAATGGCGTCCCGTATTACGTGACGGCGCTCTTCACCCTGCCGGGCGACGGTTCTCATCAAATGACGATGACCGACGGCACCGCCTATCGCGAGTATTACGGGAGTGGTTGGCAGAATGGTCTGGTAACGCAAACCCAGGTTTATGCCGGTGGTTTACAAAAGTGGACGACCGCCAGTTATACCCAGGACAACACCGGCGTAACCTATCAGACCAATCCGCGGGTGACGGAAACGAACGTCTACGACATAAACGGCAATCACCGGCGCACGGCGATCGATTACGATTCATACTGGATGTGGGGATTGCCGCATGCGGTCCATGAGTACGATGGGAACGGGACTGAACTGCGCCGCACTTATACGGAATACAATCTGGGGCAGGCCTACCTCGACACCAGGATCATCGGGCTGACATCCGAGACCCGCATCTACGATCCGGCGGCGGGCTGGTTTGCCAAAACGACTTACGAATACGACGGCGTCACAGTCGACGCTCAGGCGAACTCGGCGCCGCAGCACGATCCGAACATCACGACTCCGCGTGGCAATCTGACCTCGGTTTCGCGTTGGAACGTGACCTACATCGATGACGCCGCGCAAAAACTAACGTCGTCGATGACTTACAATGCAGCCGGCTCGTTGCTCACGGTGACCGATGCCGCGAGCCATACGAACTCTATTGGTTACGGAGACTCATTCTCGGACAACGGCAATGGCCGTGGCACGTACGCCTACCCGACTACCATGACTGATGGCGACGGCTATACGTCGACCATTCAATACAACTACGACTTTGGGGCGCAGACGCGCATGGAAGGCCCACCGCCGGGTAGTCCCGGACAATTCACCCATGGCCTGATTCAAACTTTCACTTACGACAGCGCCGTCCGGCCCAGCGAAATCACGAATCTCACTAATGGCGCGGTGACGCATTTCAGTTACGGCCCGAACTATGTTGAGAGCTGGAGCAGCGTCAACTCGAACTTCGATAATTACGCGGTCAAAGTCTTCGACGGCTTGCTGCGGGTGATGGCGGTGGCGGGATATCACCCCGGCAGCACGGGAGGTTTCTGGGGCCAATGGACGCGCTACGATCAGATGGGCCGCGTCTCGCAACAAACCAATCCCACCGAGATGACCGGCGGCTGGGTCCCGACCGGCGACGACAGCGGCTGGCAATACAACAATCCGACGGAATACGACTGGAAAGGACGCGTGCTGAAGTCCTATAACGTGGACGGCAGTTTCAAGGACATGTCCTACAGCGGCTGTGGCTGCGCGGGTGGGCAAGTCGTGCTCATCCGCGATGAAGTCGGGCGGCGGCAAAAAGTTTATGCCGACGTGCTGGGCCGGCAGCGGAAGGTTGAGACGCTTTATGAACAGCCGAAGAACCAGCCATTGAACGACTCTGGCGCGGTCTACGCAACGACGGTCAACACCTACAACGCTCTGGACCTGCCGACGGTGGTGCGGCAATGGGCCGGTGCCGAGAACGGCGGCGGCGCTCATCAGGATACGTACATTGGTTACGACGGCTACGGCCGATTGTTAACCAGGTTCCTGCCCGAGCAGCAAGTCGACGCAAACAATCCAGCCTCAACCGATCACACCACCTGGAGCTACAACTATGACGATACGATCAATTCAGTAAAGGATGCGCGCGGCGCGATTGCCACCTACGGCTATAACTCGCGTCGCCTGGTCACCTCGATCAACTATTCCGCGCCCAGTGGAATCGCGTCGACGCCGAATGTCAGCTTTACTTATGACGCCGCCGGCAACCGGACGTCGATGAATGATGGCAGCGGCACGATGACGTACAGCTATGATCAACTCTCGCGGCTGACTTCTGAGACCAAAGCTTTCAGCGGAGTGACCGGTACCTACGCTCTGAGTTACCAATACAACCTGATCGGTAATCTGAAGAAGATTACCGACCCGACCAACGCAGCCACCAAATACAACTACGATTCCACGGGTCGCGTCACAAGCGTGACAGCCGAGAATACTTTGGTTGATAACGTCTCCACCTACGCATCGAGTCTCACTTATCGAGCATGGGGCGGGTTGAAGGATATCGATTACGGTAACGGCGCGCATTCTCACCTCAATTACAACTCGCGTCTGTTGCCGACGAGTCTGGCCTTGAGCAATGTCTTGCTTTCGCCCTACTACCAGCCGACAACAATGACGTGGGACTATGATTACTTCGACGATGGGCGGACGCATCATGCTTTCGATTTGAACGACAATCACTTCGACAAGGCGCAGGAATACGATCAGGTTGGCCGGATAAAAGAAACCTACACCGGCCTTGAAGCGAATGGGCTATCGGCGACCAGTCCAATTCCCGACAGTCCCTATCGGCAGACCATCCAGTACGACGTTTGGAACAACATGACGGCGAAGTCCGGACGGTTGTGGCGGCAACCGATGAGCGATAGCTTTGCCTACACGAACAATCGCGGCCCTGCGTGGCGCATGCAGTACGACGCCGACGGCAACATGACTCAGGTCGATGCCAAGTTCCACATCTATGATGCCGCCAATCAGCAAGCTCAATACATAGATTGGGCGCACACTGTCGGAGGCGGTCAGACGGGACACGACCCTGCGCCGGCGCTGGAGATTGCGCAGACCTATGACGGGAGTAATCAACCAGCGAAGAGGATCGAAACGCGGCGGGTTGATGAATTGATAGGCGAAGGGCCGCAGACCAACATCGCCACCACCGCCACGACCACCTACTATCTCTATTCGACCATGCTGGGCGGCTCAACCGTCGCTGAGTTTGACGCCAATGGCCTGAAGACGGCCGGCTATGTCTACGCCAATGGACAACGATTGGCGAAGCAGACCGTGACGCCCTGGTACAGCTACGTCACCTGGGAGCATCCCAACGCCGGCAGTAACTCGAGGGTGGAAACGAATAGCAGTCGCGGTGTCACCCGACAGGAGCTTGACCCAACCGGAGCTGAAGTCGGAGTCACTGATCCGTATGTGGCTAATCCAAATCCGAACTATTCTTCCATCAAGGGCACGCAGCCTCTGTTTATCGACGGTGGCGATCCGTTTGACTACAGCGGCGGCTATGCAATCGATGGAATGCCTGTTTCTCGTTCTGAGTTCACCCGGAGGGGGGAGGCCGAAACTCTCAACGTCACGTTTTCAGGATTGATCTCCGGAACCGTTCCACTGGTTTCGTTTGGGCTCGGCATATTTGGTTACGATCGTCCCGACGGTTGGCACCGCGACGAAGAAGGCCTGAGCTTGGACTGGGGCACCGCAACGTTCTCGTTTGGAGGCGGCGCTCAAGCACCAAGACCACCAGCTAAGTTCACTGAGAAGCAGTTCAAGGATTGTTTACAAAAGCACTTTACTGTGCAACTAATCTCGGGAGAGGTTAACGGAAAGAAGTCACCCGCATACGGTATCGATCGCTCGGGAGGATTCTTTTCTGGCATGCGGCCGGATGGGCGGTTTATTTCGGTGCAGACCAATACAACCTCATACAGTAAAGCAGGCATTAAGGACTGGAAGCTGGACCAGGGGAACTACGGCGGATTTACCGAGAACAGACATCCCGAAACGAACTTTGTTGCAAGCGACTTCGCCCAGACCGCATCCCCGGAAATGCTTAGGGCAGTCTGGGTACACGAACTTGGAAACTCCTTGGCAGAGCTGCTCTCCGCTCCTGGAAGAGATCTGCATTTCAAAGCGAAAAATTCCAATCTGAGAAGATGGGACGGAGATAGCGGGAGTGGGTTTGAAGAGTGTGTCTATGGAGGGAAGGTAATGCAAGACGCAGCAGGATACGTCTTTGTAACCAACGACCCGTGGCACCCTTGAGGCGATGGATTTACCGGAATTATTGCTCAGAAGGGGCTGTTTGACCGAAAAATAGGGGCCAAAAGTCGGAAAATGGGCTGTTTTTGAACTTTTTTATTGACATTCAAGGCTTTACCGCCTATCGTGCCTGCCCATAAACAAGGCTTGCCCGAGGGTTGTAACTCGACAGCAATAGATTTTGCTTGACTACCGGGAGCCGTCGATGATGAAGTGAAAGTCAGGGGACAAGTATCATCCCTTCTATTTCGCCTCACGTGCGCTCCAACAAAAAGTGAACGTCAGCCCCGCTCACGGTCGCCCTGTAAGACATGAAATCGACAACTCGTTCTTTGCGCGCTGGCGATTCTCGTAACTGTGAGTGTAGGATTACAGGAACCCCTACTTCACCCAACGCGTGTTATCGGCCGCTTATGATGTCAGACTGCAAAATAGCGACTGAAGTCGCAATTGAGCATTGCCTGGCTGTTCTCCTTCTGTCCGTCTGCAAATTCTTGCGTCTTCCTCGATTGCCTCGGCGGCGGCATTCTTCACAAAGCTCTACCACCTTTCTTTTCTAGAAAGAGAAATCTCACGATGAAGACTCTCACGACTGTAAACGGTAGCCACGTCCAATCGATTAAATCCAATCGCTCGACACGTCGTACTGTCTACGAACGCGCCTACACTCGTTTTGCAGTCGTGACTGGATGTTTGTATGCGGCTCTTATTCTGGTCCTGATTACGAGCGGGTTTGATAATACCGTAGTTCGGGTTGCGAGAAGTGGGTTAGTCACCTTGAAAGGTACCTGGGCGGTGAAGGACCGTTCCGATCTCGTTTGGAAAACCGCCCGCATAGATACTCAATCAACACCGGCGTGGAACTGGTCGGTAACGCAGTTGTCGCCCAAACCGGGTCTTAAGCGAATCCAATTACTGGATTCGAGTCATGTGTGGGTGGCGACCAATGACGGACAACTATACAAAACGGAGGACACTGGAAGTAGATGGGAGCACATAACGCCTAAGCTTCCGCCACAGTCCTACCTCACTTCAATGTCATTCGTCACGCCCGATGACGGACGTATTGCGCTGTCCAAAACAACAATTAGCACCACCGGCGACGACGACGCGGATGCCACTTGGATCTTCAAGACGAGTGACGGCGGCAAGAACTGGAAAGAGGAATTAGCTATTGATGGGGCTCAGGTTGGGAGTATTTCGTTTGCGGATCAGAATGACGGCTGGGTCACCGGAAGAAGATTCGGTAACGTTGCGCCCGTGCAAGATTCAGATCTCATTCTTCATACGGTTGACGGAGGACGTACCTGGGACGAATTGTCGTGGAATCTTCCGACGCCGGGAAAGGGTGTGGATGAGCTATACGCGGTGCGGCGCGATGGTGCTTCTCTTATTACTTTGAATGGAACCATCCTCAACAGCGATGATACGGGCCGCACCTGGCGCCAAATCGCAACCTTTCGGGATGACCGTGAGCAGACGGCCGTGCAACGCATCGGCTCGATGCACCCAAACGGAATTTGGTTACTTGGCGGGGCGGCGAGTTTGGAGGGAACCTGGTCGCTCTTTGCACAGAAGCCGGTCGCCGGCGACTGGACGGGTTATCGTCTGCAGGACGTCTTTCTGAGCGATGCCGTTTATCTCTCGGAAAACTCCATCCTCGCGTGTGGTTTCCTAAATTCGGCGGAAGGAGTCTCATCAGCCGCGGGCCGTGAAGGCATTATTCTATATTCGGCAAACGGCGGTCAGAGTTGGATAACCGCTTACCGCGATCCCGGCACGTCCAGCATCAACTCGATCGCAGCGGACTCTAGTAATGTCTGGGCGGTTGGACAAAGTGGACTGGTTTTACGGCTAACCAGGTCGGAGATTAGCAAGTAAACCTGAATGTGATGAAGCATACAAGATAGGGGTAGCCGCTCTAAACGCCCTTGTCGCGCAAGTCGAGCGGGGACTGCCAATGTTGTAATGAGTACTCGTTTAAGATCAATCAAGAGAAGGTAAACAAACCAGAGGGACTGTACCACGTGGCGGTCAACTATTCAGCGCACAATCGGGCGACTCTGGTTGCAGAAGAGCGCTCATCAGGGTCGTGGGGAAGCTGCAAGGACCGAATGGGGATGGGTACGGACATCTAAACGATTATGCGTATAAGTTTGAGATTGAGAAGATTCTCAAGGTCGATAATCGCTAGCCGCCTGCGGATAATGATCCACAATCGCGCAACGTCAGCGAGGATCGAACACGTCCATTGAGTCCCGATGTACCTCAAAACTCTACTGGATTTCTAACGAGGTGATATCCATGCTCCTCACTGGTTTGGCACCAGCAAGGAATTTGGGCCACGACTGACGGCGGTCAAACCTGGCAAGAACAACTTTCACTATCGGATTCGTCCCGGCCGATTGAGAAGTTATTCTTTGTCGACAGCAAACTGGGTTGGGCGCAGAATTTGACCGCTGTGTGGAGGACCCAGGACGGCGGCAAGACGTGGTCGAAAGTTTCGGATGATTGGCTCAAACGCTTGGCTTCAGAACGCTCCGACCTCGCGGCTAATGGCTTTAACGTTAGATGGAAGCGTCGATAACGGTAAATTCTGCCCACTGTTTGAATAGTAACCGCCACTCTGGCACGACGAGTATCAACTCGATTGCCGGCTCGATCATAAATAATGTTTGGGCCGTTGGCGAAGGTGGGCTGGTCTTGCGGCTGGGAGAGTCGGACATTGCACCGGTAGCCGTGCCGGCCAAACCCAAGGATGAACTTTCGTCAAAGCGTTGACCAAAGAAGGCTCGTTGGCGCCGATGCCAACTATGCTACTCACTGGCCCAGCAGTCTCCGAAGCTGTTCGACAAAACCGCAGGCCGCAGCTTTTATTGAAGAAAAGGAACCCTCAACGATGCTCCGCTCGCTAATCAAGGTGCTGACCACTCTCATTATTCTCTTCGCTTGTGGAACGCACGGTCCGGCGGCTTCGACGCGACCCAGAGATATTAATCTGATCGGGATTCCCGGGCCATACAGCTTCGACAATTTTTGCCGAATGGCGACGGACGAGCTTTGGGCCGTGGGTGGTAACGGCACAGTGCAATACACCAATCATTCGGGAACCGTTGAAAGCCACCTGACCGATGCGTCCCTGAACGGCGTTTATTTTGCGACTAGTAGTATTGGCTGGGTCGTGGGAGACAAAGGTAATATTTGGCGCACCACCGACCAGGGACACAGTTGGAGCCGCCAAACAAGTGGCGTCAAACAATCGCTAAAGGGAATCAGATGCGCTAGTAATACTCGCTGTTGGGCCGTGGGGAAAGATGGAGTGGTGCTGCGCACCGATGATGCGGGCGAGCGTTGGGAGAAAAAGCGGTCGGAAGATTCTATCGATCTCTACGCTGTTGATTTCATTGATGAGCAAACTGGGTGGGTAACCGGCGATAATGGGTTGGTACTTCACACAGTGAACGGTGGTGAATCGTGGGAAACGCAACGTGCGCAGATCATTCCCAACCCAGATAGTCCATTTGCTGGTCCATCACACTTACTAACGGTAAAGTTCTTGAGTCGTGACGTGGGTTGGGTGGCGGGCTGGGGCGGTGTCGCCAAGACCGAAAACGGCGGCAAGACCTGGGCAGTAAGCGATATCGAGAACAGTTACTTCATCGGAGTGGTCGTACGCGACGCGAACACGGTTTGGGCAATCGACAGCGAGGGGGGAGCCAACTACGTCACTAAGGATGGCGGGCAAACCTGGGAGCCGACGATGGAAAAGACATTGGTTAAGCGCCAACCGAAGAAGCTCACGCAGTTATCATCAATGGCCGTCCGCCGGCGCAGAGTTCATTGATTTGTGTCGTCAGTAACGGCGACTTAATTCGTCGCACCAGAAGAATCAGCGCGCCCAGTTCTAAACCAACCAGAATAAGCATCTCTCTGGCTTTCACAGCTGCGGCATTCTTACTACGGCGGCAGATCTCCGCTCTGAGTTCGTCACTAACCACTCGTCACTTCACTCTCAGAACCGCGCGCGGTATTCGATCGAGGAGGTGAAGGCCTTTACCATTTCTGCCTCGATATAATTGCCGTTGAACTGATTGAGTTTCGCCAGCCAGAAGTTATATCCCGAGAAGTCAGTATTCGGCGCGGCATCGGGATCTCGCTGCAAGTAACCAAAGTATTCCATCAACACAAACGCCTTATTAGATTCCTGCTGCTGAAAGGTTTGGTTCTCAGCGACAGCCCGAAGTGCGGCAGCGCGGCCGGCCGTGTCGCCGGAACCGTAAGCGCCAATTGCCGCGTTGCGATCCGTGGCGGTGGGTGTGACGCCTGCGGTGGTGAAGAGTTTGTCTGCATACGCCGCTGCGGCCATCCCCTGCGGGTAGAGCGCAACGAAGTCCGCCCTCTGAACGAACGCCTGCGTGAAAGCAACTTTGTTTGCTTCGAGCTTCTGCTCCCATCCCGGTTCAAGCACAACCACGCCGTTCGAGATGGTTTTTGAATCGATCAGGAAATTTGCTCGCGTAATGGGAACCGGCTTGCCGGCGAGATTGCCAAAAGCTGCTTTGTGGATTCTATAAACCAGGTAACCGGTTTGCTGAAATTCAATCGACAGGAAGAACGCGGCGCTGGCATTGATGCGTTTGACTTCGCGGCATCCGGCATCGCCCAGGCAATCATCGATGCTTTGCGACCAGAATTGAAAGCCGCTCGCGTCCGGCTCGCGCGAAAGAAAATCAACGTATTGTTGGCGTACGAAGAAGTGAGTTTCATCGACTATTTGCGGGTTCGCGACGCAGGTGGTCAGGGCGCGCGCGACATTCAAACGACCGCCGCTGGTCGTCTTGCCCGTGAGCGCGGCAATGGGATCGACATTCGTGATGAGCACACCCTTGAGACCGGCTGTGGTTAGATTGCAGCGTGACAGCAGTAAGGCTGCTGAGCCGGCCACGTGCGGCGACGCGTGGGAAGTACCGCTGAAGAAGCCATAACTATTGTTGCGCGCCGTCGAAAAAATATTGTTGCCCGGCGCGGCCAGATGCACTGTCTGTTTGCCCCAATTGGAAAAGAACGCCAAAGCATCGCGATTGTCGGTAGCCGCGACCGAAATCATGCCGGTGAGATTGAAGTTGGAAGGATAAGTCGGCGTAATGCCGTTGTCGTTATCATGCCCGCCGTTGGTGAATCCGTCGTTGGCGGTGCCGTTGCCGGCGATGCCGACGAAGAACATTCCATTCGCTTCTACTCGTCGCATCTCATCCAGCAGCGCCAGCGAATTTGCTGTCACCCACCAACTGTTGTTCATCACTTTGATGTTGGCGACGCCGGCCTGTTTCAGTTGGACGGCGACTTCCAGCGCGTCGATCGCGTCAGAGAGAAATCCACCGTTGTTACTGTTCAGCCACTTGATGGCCAGCAGCTTGGTCTGCCAGTTGATTCCGGCCGCTCCCTGCCCATTGTTTCCGGTCGCTCCCATAATTCCCGCCGTGATCGAACCGTGATTGTGATCATCCAAAGGATCGCAGGTGTTGGTGATGGTGTTGACGCCATGCGAACCCGCGGGGCAGTTAATGGTGACGCCGCTGATGGTGACTGAAAACGCCGTGGGCGCCGACCAGGTGTTACCGGATAAATCCGGGTGGTTGTAATCAATGCCAGAGTCCAGATCGGCAACAACCTGGTTGGCATCGCCCGTGGAAATGTCCCAGGCCTGGGGCGCAGAAATGTCGGCGCCCGGTGTCCCTGCTTGTCCCAAAATAGTTTGCCCGGTGTTGTGAAGACTCCACTGTTGGCCGGCATAAAAAGAATCGTTGGGTGTGCCGCCGCCAAATGCGAGGTAGTCCGGCTCAGCGTAAAGCACGTCAGCTCGCTGCGAGAGTTCGGCCACGAGAGCCGCGGCGGACCGGCTGTTTGAATGCAGCAAGCGCGCGCCCGTGCCGCCGAGTTCGACGTCAATATCAACATCCAGAGTCTGCGCAATGCTCTGGAGACTCGCGCGGTTTTTGGTGAATCGATATTTGACGATGACGCGATTTGCGGCGACCTCTTGGCCGGCGATAATTTCGAGCTTCTCTTGCGCCGGTGCCGTAACGGTCGCCTGCGAGACGAGCGGACTTTTCAGAATGAAGATTCCGGTAAACAGGATCAGGACAACAACTACTAACCCGAACTTCTTATTTAGCGCTTTTGAGGCTGTGACCCTGATTCTCATAGGCAAAATACTCCTCACCTGGGATGGGTAAGGCGTTTGGTGAATTCTAGGCTATATCCAGTCGCGGCCAAAAGTTCAATCGAGCCATTTCCCATCCCCTTTGACCTTAATCTCTTCCGAACAATTTCAACTGAGAAATGCACCACCGCAGGTACTGATTGTTCTGTTTCCATCAGCGCAGTTCTCATGGCCTTGAGCTTGATGAAGGCCGCTGCGTTGATTTGTCTATTTGGTCGTCTTGACCATTCCCCTGTTCCAACCTGATAAATGTGGCCTGTTGGGGAAGAATCCGTCTTTCACTGAGCGGGCTTTTCTTTGAAACGAGGACGGCTCGCTTCACTCCCAACGACGCAGTTTTTTGCTCCCAGCAGTTGCGCCGCTCGATCCGAATGACCTGACTCTTGATCATAAAGAACTGGCTCTCGATCCAGATGACCTGACTCTCGATCCAGATGACCTGACTCTCGATCCAGATGACCTGACTCTTGATCCGGATGACCTGACTCTTGATCCGGATGACCTGACTCTCGATCCGGATGACCTGACTCTCGATCCGAATGACCAGAATCCAGATCCAATTGACCAGAATCCAGATCCAATTGACCAGAATCCAGATCCAATTGACCAGAATCCAGATCCAATTCACCTGAATCTGGATCGGGATGACCCAAATCTCGATTCAGATGAACTAAATCTTGATCCGAATGATTTAAGAAGACCGCAGAGTAAGGAAATCAAGGGTACTGCCTGATAGTTGCGTTGCCTTGGCGTTAGCCCGACCGTCAGGGAGGGCTCAGGATTGAATCGCGCCGAATTGAGCCCTCCCTAACGGTCGGGCTAGTGCCCCGCTCTTTAGCAACACAGCTTTCAGACACTACGAAATCCGGCCTCCGAACTGACAACCGCACCCGAAACCTCTATAATCCAGTTAAAGACCCCTGAATCCCTCAGATGATTTGGAAACGGAGCTGTCGATATGTCCGGCGAGTCGCTTGATCGTTACTTCCGCTTGATACGTGATGACCGCCACCGGCGGCCTTCGGGGCGCCTGTGGTGTCCGGCGGCCGATGTGTATCGCAGCAGTGAAGGCTGGATCGTCAAAGTCGACCTTGCCGGCGTCAAGCCGCAGGATGTGGAAGTGACCATCGATGGCGACCTCTTGCGCATCAGCGGTTCGCGCCGCGACGGCACCTGTGGCGAAGGCGTCTCGCACTACCAGCTTGAAATTACCTACAGCCGGTTTGAAAAAATGATTAGGTTCCCTCGCTCAATCGAACATGCCTCCATCGAACGTGACTATCGCGACGGTCTGTTAATACTGCGTTTGCGCGAAGAACCGGAGCAGGCGAGGGCCGCGCGCAGATAAGCATTCATTTCGCGGCATTCATTCATGGCAGAAGAAAACCCGAATCAAAAAGAGGCGAACCCGTCGGTCAAGAAACCTGAGGGCGTGCCCTTCGTTATCCCGGTTCTGCCGTTGCAGAACACGACGCTGTTTCCCGAAACAATGGTGCCGCTGTCAGTCGGCCGCCCCGGATCGATGGCGGCTGTCGAAGTGGCACTGTCCAGCGAAGAGAAACTGATCGCGTGCATCAGCGTGCGGCCCGAGCGAGCCAACGACGGCGACGCGAAGCCTGACGATCTCTACGAGATCGGCACGCTCGTGCAGATCAAACGTATGGAACGCGTCGAAGACACGCTCCATTTGATCGTCCAGGGAATCGACCGGGTGCAGTTGATGGCCTGGGAGCAATCTGAGCCGCACTTGCGCGGACGGATGCGGGTCCTGCCTGAACTCCAGGTTCAGGACAAGGAAAAGGTCGAGGCGACCAAACGCAACGTGCAATCGCTGATTCAGCAGGCACTGGCCTATCTCCCGCAGGTGCCACCCGAGGTGCGCTTGATGGTGCTGGGTGCGGACGATCCGGTCCGCCTCGCCTACTTCCTGGGATCGATTCTCAGTCTCGGCGTTGAGAAAGAGCAGCAGATGCTCGAAGCAAATTCGGTCGATGACCTGGTGCACCTGGCGCACGACTTTCTCGCGCGTGAAGTTGAAATCATCCGCCTCCGTTCGAAAATCGCCAATGAAGCCCAGACAGAGATGGATAAGGCGCAACGCGATTACGTGCTGCGCCAGCAGATGAAGGCCATCCAGAAGGAACTGGGTGAAGATGAAAGCGGCGAGAAAGCCGAATCGGAACAACTACGCGAACGGCTGGCGAAGACTGATTTGCCTGACGGTGTTCGCAAGGAAGCCGAACGCGAGCTGAGCCGGATGGAAAAGCTCCCGGCGATGGCGCCCGACTATCACGTTATCCGGACCTACCTCGACTTCATTCTCGAGCTGCCCTGGAAGAAATCGTCTGAGGATCGGCTCGATCTCAACGAAGCGAAGCGGGTGCTCGACGAAGATCATTACGACATCCAGGACATCAAGGAACGGATTCTCGAATTTCTCGCGGTCATCAAGCTGCGGCCGGACGCCAAGAGTCCGATTCTCTGCCTCGTGGGCGCGCCGGGCGTGGGCAAGACTTCGCTGGGCCGCTCAATAGCGCGCGCGATGGATCGTCATTTTGAGCGGCTGAGCCTGGGCGGCGTTCGTGACGAAGCCGAACTGCGCGGACACCGCCGGACTTACGTAGGCGCGATGCCGGGACGAGTGATTCAATCGATCCGCCGCGCCGGCGTCAATAATCCGGTGATGATGCTGGATGAAATCGACAAGCTGGGGGCGGACTATCGCGGCGATCCGGCGGCGGCCCTGCTCGAAATTCTCGATCCGGAGCAGAACAATACGTTCACCGATCATTATCTCGATTTGCCTTTCGATCTTTCGCGGGTGCTGTTCATTGCCACGGCAAATCAGCTGGGACCGATTCCACCGCCGTTGCGCGATCGCATGGACATTATCCCGCTGGCGGGTTACAGCGATCGAGAGAAACTCGAAATCGCCAAGCGCTACCTGGCGCCGAGGCAGATTCGGGAGAACGGTCTTAAGCCGGAACAAATCGAGATCACCGACAGCGCCATCACGCTAATCGCCACGCGCTACACGCGTGAAGCCGGCGTGCGCCAGCTGGAGAGAAATATAGGTCGCGTGGCGCGCAAGGTGGCCCTCAAGATTGCCCAGGGCGAAACCGACAAAGTCACTATCGATGACAGCGTCCTGCACGACTATCTCGGCGGGCCGAAATTCTTTCCCGAGGAGGCGCGCAAGGAATTGCCGGCGGGCGTGGCTACCGGAATGGCAGTCACGGAGATGGGCGGCGAGATTCTCTTCATCGAAGCAAACCTGCTCCCGGGCGGGCATGGTTTCACCATCACCGGTCAGCTGGGCGAAGTTATGCAGGAGTCAGCGCGGGCGGCACAATCGTACCTTTGGTCGCATGCGCAGGAGTTCGGCATCGATCCCTCGATGTTCAAAAATTACGGCGTGCACCTGCACGTACCTGCGGGTGCCATACCGAAAGACGGGCCGAGCGCCGGCGTCACCATCACGGCGGCGCTGGCCTCGCTTTACACCGGCCGTCGCGTCCGGCCGGATACGGCGATGACCGGCGAGATAACACTGTCAGGATTGGTCTTTCCCGTGGGGGGAATCAAAGAGAAGGTCCTGGCCGCTCACCGGGCCGGAATTCGCCGCATCATGCTGCCGGCACGTAACGAAGCCGATCTTGATGATATTCCCGAGGACGTGCGCAACGAACTCAATTTGAAGTTGGTGACGCGCATCAGCGAAGTTGTTGATACGGTCCTGGAGACGGTGGTTGCTCATCCGCCGCCGCCGGTGCCGCCGGAACTTACCCAGCGACGTCCGCCGGAACCGGACGCTTCCGGCCAGCCTTTAATTGCCAGGGAACGTTAATCTTTTAGTCCGCCTCTTCCGCGGTCAGGTGGAAGGCAATCTTGGCTTCTTCGGGCGAGACAACGGGGTGATAAGTCTTGCCATAATTCGCCACGATCTTCTTCACGTAATTCTCAGTCTCCTGGTACGGTGGAATCCCCTTGTACTTATCGACCGAGCCTTCGCCGGCGTTGTAAGCGGCCAGCGTCAACGAGACGTCGCCTTTAAATCTCTTCAACAGCCACGCCAGATACTTAGTGCCAGCTTCGACGTTGCACTTCTCATCTTTCAGGTCGGTGCAGTGAAAACGCTTGCCGGTATCAGGCATCAATTGCATTAGGCCTTTGGCGCCGGCTCCCGACGTCGCGTCCGGTTTGTATCGTGACTCTTGCTGTATCACTGCGTGAATTAGCCGGGGATCGACGCCCGTGCTTTCGCCGGCGCGAAAAATGATCAAGTCGAGATCGCAATCACCGGACAGGGGAATATCGAGCGGAATGAAATCACTTTCGGTCTTTGCTTTCGCTTCCACGGTGGGCGCGAAGGCGGGACTGAAATAGAAGCCGGTTAAGTTGGTGATTAGGAAAAGGAAAAAGACCGCTGCAGGGGCGAACTTCACAGTTCGCAGGTGAGGAAATCGAGCAAAATTCATTTCGGTGTCTCCATGTGAGCGATGGCGTCGGAACCATCTGAATTAACGCCTTAGCTGCGCATGGCCAAACCGATTTACAAAGAACTCATAAAGCACTTGCAATCGAGGAGCCGAGAGTCAGATGGAAAAGGGTGTGGTGAAGTTGCTCAATTTGTGTCAAATGTGAGGCGTCAATGTGGCGTACGAAACTGCTTCGGTCAGAGTTGGAACGTGATGGGACACATATCGAGCAATGCCTCGCCGTTCGCAACAATTTGCACTGGATCGACTGCGAATTTTCTTGCGATCCGTCTCTGAGTTCGAGTAGGATGCGCGCCGCAAAGATACACCCAATAGCCAGATTAAGACTTATCTCAACAGATACGTTTGAAATCTGCTTAATCTTCCAACAGGAGTAAATGAATGAAAATCGTCAATGAGACTCAGCAAGAAGTTTTTTACGGAATATCCGGCGGTGGCATGGCGGATTGCGGCACGCTTGCCCCGAATGACTTCGCCGATTGGCCCGGTTACGACAACCAGGAAAATGTCACGGTGAGCTTTGCGCCAACCGGAGACACGCAGTCATTTCAAATCACAGTTAATGATACGCACACCGGCGAGCAAGTAGAGATGGCCGTTGTTGCGGAGTGACGAGACAGGGAGAGAAAAATGAAAATTTGGAACAACACGAGCAACGAAATCCTGTATACAATCACCGCCGGGCAGTCGGATAGCTGCGGCACGATCGACGCCGGTCAGACGGCCGACGAACCGGCCTATGACAACACGCAAGACGTCACCGTGTACTTTTCAAATAATGCCGGCGGTCCTTTCGATGTGACCATTCCGAATTCCGGCGAGGGTATGACGGTGACCGTGGGAATACTTTTTGGCTGAGCCGCCGGTTTATTTCGCGACTTCGATAAACAACTGCTTCCAGCGCGACGCGATCGAGTTCCACGCGAACTCAGATCGCGTCGCGTTTTTGTAAGCCGCCTCGGCGAGCGACCGCCGGTACTCACGATCACGATAGACTCGGTCTAACGCAGTCGCGATTCCTTCAGGAGTGACAATGTGCCCTTCCGTAAGGTTGCCGGGATAAGTCAGCTTCATCACCGGATCGATAAATTCAGCGGCTCCTTCCCAGAGTTGGGCGAGTGACGTGTGACGCGGAACTATCTGCGCGGCGCGCGTCGCGGCATGTTCGAAACTGACCATTCCCCAGCCCTCGCCGGTTGTTGTCGTAATGCCCACGTCGCACGCGTTATAAAGCAGATTCAACTGCTCATCTGAAAACTGCGGCCGCACGTTGTCGGCCCGGGTCATCATTAACCGGTCGAAAATGCCGTAACGCTTTGCCAGTACCGCAACGTTCCAACCGGTGTCCTCGGTCGCCATGTGCAGATAAAGTTTTACGTTCGCAGGCTTGTCGTTGGCAAAGAGTGCAAATCCCTGCATCGTGAGGTCAATCCGCTTGCGCGGCATATTTCGGTTCGCGTTGAGCACGATAAACGCGTTGAGATGCTCTTCGTCATCGAACTTCATCGCGCGCCGAGCGTCGAGGCGCCGCGCCGGAATATCACCTTCGTCGTCACCCAACGGATAGAAACGGTCAGTGTCAACGCCGTGCGGGATCACTTCCAACTCTGGAAATTGGAATCCCGGCTGCTGCCGGCGAACCTGCTCAACCGAGTTGGCGATCTCGCTTCGGCCGTACTCCGTGTACAGAACGTATCGTGAAACGCCCTCCAGCTGCTGCATGATCTCCGGAGCGATTGGGCCCGACTCGACCGGTGAATACATGACGACTTTTGGTTGCGCTGAGGCTTTTCTCAACTCAGCCAGGTAAGGAATTTGAAAAGGAATGTCGTAAAGCAGAAAGACAATTGCCGGCTTGATTTCATCGACCAGCGGCACGATCTGATCGTAACCGTAGACACTCTTCCCTTTGGCGGCTGGATATAGACGCCAGGAGTAGTCGTGAGGCCGGCCATCATATCGGGTGGCGAGTTGATGAAGCTCAAAGTCGTTTTGGAGCGGCGCGAAAATGCTGCGAATGACGCGGGCGAAACCGGTCGGAGCGACGGCGTCACCAATGATAAGTATGCGATGCAAAGTCTTGGTTTGAGGGCTTGATCTACAAACGCGATTTCAATACTGCTAACTTGGCTGGCTGCGTCCCGCGCCGGGGTCACCTGACGTGATACGTTCCAATTCACTTTTCACATCAAGATCGCGCCGCAGATTTCGGACATCAATCATCAAATCCCGCGCGGTCTGATATCGGCTATCGCGATCTTTGGTCAGCGCTTTGCGGATGATGCGTTGAAACTCGACCGGCGTCTCGGGAGCGAATGTTGTCAGCGGCGGTGGTTCGCTTTCCAGAATTGCCACGACCGTATGGCTCTTGGTGGCGCCGAAAAACGGCGGCCGACCGGCGAGCATCTCGTACATGATCACGCCGAGACTCCAGATGTCGGTCCGCGCGTCAATATCCATTCCGCGCGCCTGTTCGGGCGACATGTATTGCGGCGTGCCAAGTACGCGACCGGGATCAGTCAGCACCAGGGCACGAGTGTCGGCTTCATGATCGATCATGTCACGCGCGTGATCCTCGAGCAGCTTGGCCAGCCCGAAGTCGAGCACCTTCACGATGTCATCCTGCCGCACCATGATGTTCTCAGGCTTGATGTCGCGATGCACGATGCCCGCGCCGTGGGCGGCCGTCAGCGCGAAGGCGACCTGCTGCGCGATGTCGATAACTTCATCGAGTTTCAGCCGTCCCCGTTTGAGCATGGCCCGCAGCGTCAGGCCGTCGACGTATTCGGTGGCCATGAAATGCGCGCCCGCTTCCGCCCCAATTTCGTAAATCGTCAAAAGGTTCGGGTGATTCAACGCCGAAGCTGCGCGTGCTTCGTGTTGAAATCGCCGCAGTCTTTCATTGTCGTTGGTGAATTCCGCCGGCAGGGTTTTGAGCGCGACTTTGCGTCCCAGCTTCTTATCTTCTGCGAGATAGACTTCGCCCATGCCACCTACGCCGAGGAATGAAATCAGCGTGTAGCGGTCGGGCAGATCCGACCGATTCAGATTCGGGTGCGGCATCGGCGAGTCAGCGAATGACGACTGCGTAAGCGCTGTTGTTTCTTGCGCCCCGATGAAGCGGCGAATCTCTCTGACGAATGTTCCCCAGGATGGGTCGCCTTCCAATAAAAGATGATTGCGGCCTTCGAGCGGGACAAAACGCGCGCCGGGAATTGTGCTCGCCAGTTTGCGACCTTCCTCGAACGGCACGCCCGCTTCATCGCGGCAATGCAACACCAGGGTCGGCACTTTCACCTGCCGCAGCAGATCGACCACGTTGATGTTGCCCATTTCATTTAGGAGCTTGACGGCATTTTCCGGCGACGTGGAGATGCGCTGCAGATCGTTGAACGATTGGGCCTGCTGGGGTGTGGCGTCAGGCGCGTACAACGACGTCCACATTTGGCGAAACGCCGGGTTGTCCTTTCCCCAGCCCAGTCGCACGAGTGTGAGCGCGGCCTGACGTTGTTCAATTTCGTCGGGCGATTCGCGCTGGGCCCAGCCGCGC
This sequence comes from Pyrinomonadaceae bacterium, assembly GCA_044870975.1. Taxonomy (GTDB): domain Bacteria; phylum Acidobacteriota; class Blastocatellia; order Pyrinomonadales; family Pyrinomonadaceae; genus UBA11740. Next base: position 4,032 of record JBIOZK010000211.1, on the reverse strand, counting down.
GCGTAGGCGCCGTAAAGAATCAGGTGCGAAACCTTTTCGGGGAACCTAACGGCGTAAGCAATCGCGACGGCTCCACCCTGAGAAATACCAAGCAGCGGAAATCGATCAACCCCGGCTGCGTCGACCACTGATTCGAGATCGGCGACCCAGGCATTAAATGAAAGATCCGCAACCTTCCAGTCAGACAAACCATTGCCGCGTTCGTCATAACGAATGAGAGTGTGGTCACGCGAAAACTCGCGCAGCAGATGTCGCCAGATCGGACTCTGCCAATCAAATTCGAGATGACTAAGCCAGTTGGCCGCTTTCACGATCGGCGGGCCGACGCCCACCGTCGCGTACGCGATCTGGACGTTGTCGGGAGTCGTACAGAAATGAATCTGCTGTTCCATCCGAGTGCGGAGTCGGGGCCGCGATTGTTTCAAGCCTATCGCTCAGGCGCGTCAAGTTTAGAGGCGCGCATTCTATCCGAGAAGTAATTGCGAGGCTAGAGAATCGACGCCGACCCGGAATTTCTTCGTCCATCGACGAGGGGGTGGCGTCTAATGTTTGGTAAGGGTTCGCCGCGAAAGAAACGTGAGTCGGTGTCATTTGGCGCATCGTTTTTCTCCTTTGCCTCTTCGGGGGCGGACTTGGTTTTTCCCGACTAGGGTTTGAATTCAAATTCAGGAGGAATCGAAAATGAGGAGAAAGATTTTTCAGATTGCGTTCTTGACGACTTCGTTGTTGGCGATGGCCGCCGCGGTATCCGCGCAGCGGATTAATAGACCTGAGCGGCGCGAACTGCGTGCCGATCGCCATGAGATCAGGGCGGACAATAGAGAGGTTCGCGGCGACCGGCGTGAAATTCGCCAGGATGGACTCGAGCGGCGCGCCGACATACGCGAGTTGCGACAGGATCGGCGCGATGACGCATCGCGCGCAGAACTGCGCGCCGACCGGCGCGAAATTAATGCCGACACACGAGAGATTTGGGGCGATCGGCGCGAATTGCGCGGAGACTTAAGAGATCGACGCGGTGATGTGCGGGACTTGCGTCAGGATCGACGAGACGCGCGGCGGAATTAGTAGCGCAGGTTGTTAACTTGCGTTTCTGGAACGGCCCAGGCTAACGGCCTGGGCTACCAGTTCAGCGTGACTAAAGTTTCCCGGACGGGCTGATTCCGGACTAACCTGCCTGGTCGCGCTGCGGGGACGAGCGTTGAGGCACGCTCGTCCCCTTTTGTGTCAATGGAACGCGGGCATCCCTGCCCGCAAAGCGCGCACCCGCGCGCTCAGTCATTCAAGTTTGAAAAGTCGTGTCCCGTTCATTTTTCGCGCTTCGCGCTCCTGCGGGCAAGGATGCCCGCGCTCCCTTAGCGGCAAGCTGACAGTTCACGCGACATTCGCTAAACTCATCTCATTTCCCAGGAGGTGAACTAAGTGGCGCTGGTCATCTACACCAAACCAGGTTGTCCGTACTGCCAACAGGCGCGCGAGTACTACAATTCGAAGGGCATTACCTACCTCGATCGCGACGCGCAAACGAACAAGGAGCATCGCGCCGAAATGTTCAAATACTCAGGCGGCGATCCGACCGTGCCCTGCATCGTCAAAGACGGACAATACGTCCAATCGGGTTGGGGCGATCCGCTCCGTGGTTGAACGGTGCATGATTGATGAGCAGTTTGCTTATCACCACGAAAGTCAACGTGTCAGAAGCCCGACCGTTAGGGAGGGCCACTTACGCAACTTGCCCTCCCTGACGGTCGGGCTTCTGACACCTACCGGCGAGGCCAGAGCTCGCCTCTAAACGTTAGGACGAATCAATGAAATCACCAGGGTTTATTCTGCTAATTTCTCTTTCAATATTCATATCCATGAATGTCATGGCTCAGGATGGAAAGTCGCCGATGCTGCTGCAACCCCCAACTACCGAGAAGAAGCCCAAAGTCACCGAAATCAACGGCGACCGGATGCTGGACAACTATTTCTGGCTGCGCGAGAAAACGAACCCGGCTGTGATCGCGCATCTCGAAGCCGAAAACGCGTATTCAAGCGCCGTGATGAAGCCGACTGAGGCTTTGCAGGGCAAGCTCTACAACGAAATTCTCAGCCATATTAAGCAGACCGACGTCACCGTCCCTTATCGCATGGGCGATTACTTTTATTACTCTCGCACCATCGAGGGTCAGCAGTATCCGATCTATTGCCGCAAGCAAGGTTCGGTCACTGCGCCGGAACAGATTCTGCTCGACCTGAATGAGATGGCGAAGGGCCAGAAGTTTATGTCCGTGGGCAGCTTTGCCCCCAGCGATGATGGGAACATTCTCGCGTACTCGACCGACAACACCGGCTACCGCCAATACACACTCCAGTTCAAGAACCTGAAAACGGGTGAGCTGCTTCCGGATAAGATGGAGCGCGTCGATGCCATTGCCTGGATTACCGACAACCAGACAATTTTTTATGTGACTGAAGATGAAGTCTCGAAACGTAATGACAAACTCTGGCGGCATGTCCTCGGAACTGACAAGTACGAGCTGGTGTACGAAGAGAAGGACGAACTGTTTGACATCGGCGTGAGCCGCACCCGCGACAAAGCCGTCATCCTGTTGGCGGCGTTTAGTAAGACCTCGACCGAGTTTCGTTACCTTCCCGCGAATGATGCGAATGCGGCCTGGAAGGTAGTCGCGCCGCGCCAGGCAGATCATGAATACGACGTCGATCATCGCGGCGACCTTTTCTACATTCGCACAAACAAAGGCGCGAAGAATTTCCGGGTCGTGACCGCGCCGGTCTCTGATCCTTCTGAGAAGAACTGGAAAGAATTTATCGCCCACCGCCCGGCGGTGAAGATTGAAGGCATCGACCTGTTTTCCGATCACGCCGTCGCATCGGAATGGGAAAACGGCCTGGAACAGATTGAGGTTGTTAATCTCAAGGACAATACGCGTCATCGCATTGCCTTCCCGGAACCGGTCTATTCGGCCAGCATCTCGAGCAATCGCGAATTCAAAACCAACGTCGTGCGTTACAGCTATCAATCGATGACTACGCCGAGTTCAGTCTTCGATTACGACATGAACGCCAGGAAGGCGACGCTGCTCAAACAGCAGGAAGTGCCAGGCGGTTTTGATAAGAACAACTATAAAGCGGAGCGCGTCTTTGCTACCGCCGCAGACGGCACAAAGATTCCGATGTCGGTCGTTTATCGCCAAACGGTGAAGCTGGATGGGTCGGCGCCGCTCTTGCTTTACGGCTACGGTTCGTACGGAATTTCGATGACCCCGACCTTCTCGGCCAGCCGTCTGACCTTGCTCGATCGTGGGGTTATTTTTGTGATTGGGCATATTCGCGGCGGCGGCGAACTCGGCGAGCCCTGGCGCGACGCCGGGCGCATGATGAACAAGATGAATACCTTCACGGACTTCATTGCTTGCGCCGAACATCTCATCAAGAACAAATACACCAATAAAGACCGTATCGTGATCCAGGGTGGCAGCGCCGGCGGATTGTTGATGGGCGCTGTCGCAAACATGCGGCCTGATCTTTTCAAAGCTGTGCTTGCCCAGGTGCCCTTTGTCGATGTGCTCAACACGATGCTCGATGCATCCCTGCCTTTGACGACGAGCGAATATATCGAGTGGGGCAATCCGAATGAGAAGGCGGCCTACGATTACATGAAGAAGTATTCGCCTTACGACAACATTCATAAGGCAAGTTACCCGGCGATGCTGGTGAAGGTTTCGCTCAACGACAGCCAGGTCCCGTACTGGGAAGGCTCGAAGTTCGTGGCCAAGCTGCGTGACTATAAGACTGATAATAATCCGCTGCTGCTGAAAGTGAACATGGGCGCGGGTCACGGCGGCGCGTCGGGACGCTACGACGCATATCATGAAATTGCGTTCGATTACGCGTTCATGCTCTGGCAGATGGGCGTCACGAATTAGGATTTTGCATACGTCCCATGGGTCCTATTTTGTCTCATGAGACCCATGGGACTTATGCGACACATGGAACCCGTGAACAAGACAAATCTCGCCGATAAGT
>JBIOZK010000210.1:0-11055 GCA_044870975.1 Pyrinomonadaceae bacterium | reverse complement strand
ATTAGAGGTTCTCAAAACATGCTTCACGCCAGAACACTAGCTGTCGCCCTCGTGATCGCAGCCATCGTCTCGCTCAATTTTCGCTCGGCGTCGGCCAAGCCGATTAATGTTCCGGTCGTCTACTACAAGTTGCCGAACGGCCTGAAAGTGGTGATCTCGGAAGACCACGTCGCCCCTGTCGTTACGGTGGGCGTTTATTACAACGTCGGCTTTCGCGTCGAACCGAAGGGTCGCACCGGATTCGCGCACCTGTTTGAGCACATGATGTTTCAGGGCTCGGCCAACGTGAAGAAGTTCGAGCACGCGAAGTACGTTGAGGCGAACGGCGGCAATACCAACGGCCATACGGATTTCGATTACACGAATTACTTTGAGACGTTGCCGAGCAATCGAGTCGAAACGGGATTGTGGCTGGAAGCCGACCGCATGCGCTCGCTCGACATTAGCGAAGAGAACCTGAAGAACCAGCAGAATGTCGTCAGCGAAGAGATTCGCGTGAATGTTCTGAATCAGCCGTACCAACTCTTCGAGTGGATCAATCTCTGGCAGAATGCTTTCACGAACTGGAACAATTCGCATAACGGTTACGGTGATTTGGTTGACGTGAACGCCGCGAATATTGAGGATGTCCGCAACTTCTTCAAGACCTACTACGCGCCCAACAACGCCGTGCTCACGATCGTCGGCGACGTCGATAGTAACGAAGTGAAGAAGATGGTCGAGAAGCACTTCGGTAACATCCCGGCGCAGCCGGAGCCGAAGCGGCCCGATTTGACTGAGCCGCCGCAAACCAAAGAAAAGCGCACTTCAGAAAAGGACAAGCTGGCCAAGCTTCCCGCCCTGGCAATCGGTTATCACATTCCGGCGCAGACCTCGCCTGACTTTCCGGCAATGGCGCTGCTGGTGCAAATTCTGCAGGGCGACGACAGCTCACGCTGGTATCAGCGGCTGGTTAAAGAGAAGGAACTGACGCTCGATCTTACCGGGGCGCTCAATTACTTCGGCAACGAGTTTGATTACAGCGGACCGATGATCATGACTACGCGCACGACCTACAAAGAGGGTCATACCGCCGACGAAGTACTGCGCGAAATGGATAGCGTGCTCGCGGAACTAACCGCCAAAGGCGTTACCGAAAAGGAGTTGTCGGACGCGAAGGTGCGCTTCAAGTCGAACTTCTACAATCAACTTGAATCGACCTTCGGCAAGACGCATTTGCTGTGTGTGCTGGCGTTGTTCCGCGACGATCCAAACCAGATCAATTCCCTCTTGACGCCGTTCGAAAAGGTGACTGCCGCGCAGGTTCGCGACGCTGCGAAGAAATATCTGGTAGCGACGAATCGTACGGTTATTGATCGCACACCTGAGACAACAAAGGCCCAGTGAGATCCGCGGAGAAAAGAAAACGATCATGAGAACGCTACTGTCATCAATACTGATTAGCCTGGCCTTAACTGTTTCGGTCGCGGCGCAACAGAAAACTCCTCCGGCGCCGGGCCCGGAGCGACCGCTCAATCTGCCGAAGCTCACCGAAAAGAAACTGGCGAATGGCCTGACGGTCATCATGGCGCCGCTGCCGAACGTTCCGAAAGTCACGGCAGTTCTGACTTTTCGATCGGCGACCACGGGCGCTGAAAGGCAGAACCATTCCGGCATCGCGTCGATCGCCGCCACGGTGGCCAATGAAGGCACCGATTCGCGGACCAGCAAACAGATCAAGGAAGAGCTGCGCTCAATCGGCGGCACGTTGGGTCTGGGCGCCAACGCCGATTCGACCTCAATGACCGCCAGCGCGCTGAGCGAATTCTCCACCCGGTTATTCGATTTGATGAACGACGTCACGCAGCACGCTGCGTTTCCCGAGGATGAAGTAAAGCTGGCGAAGGAGAATACGATTCAGCAGATTCGCGCCGGCCGGGCCGATCCGGGCTTCCTGGTCGGTGAAAGATTTCAGAAAGCAGTCTTCGGCGATCACCCCTACGGCTTTGTCGTTCCGGACGAGAAGTCGATCAACGCGCTGACGCGTGCAGACCTGCGCGGTTTTGTGTCGCGTTACTACCTGCCGAACACGTCGCACCTGATCGTGGTGGGGGACATCGACGTCGATAAAACATTCGCCGAAGTCGAGAAAGCATTCGGCTCATGGAAGAGCGGGACGGCCCCGGCCGAAGACAATCCTCCTGTGCCGGCGCGGGACAAGCGGCAAATTTATTTCGTGCATCGTCCTCAGTCTGTGCAATCGGCAATCTATATCGGGAACGCGACCATTCCGCGCAAAGACAAAGACTACTTTGCGCTCCGCACCGCCGACACGATCTTCGGCGGCTCGTTCTATTCGCGATTGACGAAAAACATTCGCGAATCGAAGGGCTACACCTATTCGCCCTTCAGCTCTTCAAATACCCAGGCGCGCGCTGGCTCATTTAGCGCCGGCGCCTTCGTCCGCAACGAAGTCACCGGCCCAACCTTGCTCGAAATCTTTTACGAACTCGATCGCATGCGCGTGGCTCCCGTCACTGATGAAGAATTGGGCGCAGCCAAGGAATTCAGTACCGGAAATTTCTCGATCGAGCTGGCAAGCCAGTTAGGATTGGCGGGCAGAATCGATACCGTATACACCTACGATCTCGATAAGAGCTTCATTAATAATTTCCGGCAAAAGATCACTGCATTGACCAAGGAAGATATTCAGCGCGCGGCTGCGAAGTACTTCGACACCTATCACGCTGCGGTCGTGATCGTCGGAGATTGGGACGTGGTGAAGGAGCAGGTCCAGCCATTTGGCGACGTCACGATTTACGATTCCGACGGCAACATCATCAAGAAGTAAACAGAACTTTGCCGGGAACGTGCGGAAAGTTTTCGGCCTCGCGGAACCGTTAATTCGGCCTGATCACAATCACTGAGTCTTTCTGGCCCCTTCCGTCATCCTCGGTGGCGGGATTGGTTGGATCGTTCAACCCGACACCATCGACTAAAAATTTATAGGTGTACTTGCCGGGCGCTAGATCAACTCGACAGACCCATCCGTCGCCTTCTCTCGCACAATAGTTTTTAGTCTGAATCCAGTCGTTAAATGATCCGTAGATGGCCACGGCCTCCGCGTCAGTGTGGCCCGGCAACTTGAAAGTAGTGTTGCCCGTGAGGCTGGCAGCTGGTGGCGGCATTTTCTTGACCACCACGTCTCCATCTCCAATGTTTAGAGCGAGACCAATAACGTTGCCTTTCCCGTCTTTAACAAAAGTGAGATGCAGATCGGGAATTTCGCTATCATAAAATTTGGACTCGGATTCGGCGATTAGCTGGCGCGGGTTCAAAGATGAAGGCCTGACCCACAAAGAATCACCTTTAACGGTTAGATAAAGTACAAAGTCACGGGTGAACTTCGGATCCAGTTCATACCTGCCAACGTATTGTCGCATTAGAGTTGGATCCACTTTGACCTGCGTCCTGGCGCTCGTCTTTTTAGCAAGTGAAGATCGGGCAGGCCGCGCTTGCAGTTCAGAAATCTTTGGTTCAGGTTTGATGCCGATGAGCGCTATCAGGTGACTTGCCAGCGTCCCGCGCCAATTCAACAAACCATGATTGCCGTTAAACTCGGAGTAGTGGACTGCGTATCCTTTGCTTGTAAGCGTGTCTCGCAAATTGCGATTACTCACGAGCAACGTTGGCTGCGGCACGGGATCGCGTTGCGGAAGGTAACGCCACCACCAGGCACCTTCCAACAGTCCAGCTTCGAATGAGAAACGCAAAGGCAGACGCGGGCTGGCGGCGAACTGGCGGTTCAGCCATTCCCACTCCTTGTCGTCATCGGGCTTCCAGCGGAAATCACCCGATTGGGAAAGCACATTGCCAAAAACCTCCGGATGCTTGAAAGCGACGAACGCGGCCGCTAACCCGCCCAAGCTGGTGCCGCCGATGATCGTCTGCTCCGGCCGGTCGGTCGCGTGATAAGTGGCGCGCGCCCACGGAACAATCTCCTGAGCCAAAAAGTCAGCGTACTGGGGATTGCAGGACAATTCACGCCAGCGATTAGGATTATCAACCATCACCGCGACTAGCGGCGGTATCACACCGGCTGCGATCAAATTGTCCAGCGTGGTGGCGACGTGCGCCGTGTTGACATAGAGACCACCGTCAGACAGCACCAGCAAACCATAAGGCTTCTTGTCGGCACTGTAGCCGTGCGGAGTATAAATCCAAATTGGTCGTTCGTTGCCGAGGAGTTTGCTGGTGAACTTGTCACGCTGCACTCGTCCGGTCGGAACCTTTGGCAGGACGACGTTCCACAGCTGTGGCTCGGCCGCAGGCAGTTCGAGAGCGGAAAAGGTAGTTACCTCGTACGGATTGAACTCGTCCCATCGCTCGACGTACTGAAGGGGATTTAGCGGGTCGTTCCGTAGCGCGCGGGCGAACCGGATGGTGCCTTCCCATTCTTTTGGATCGGGAAGGTTTGTCGCAAGTTGATATATAAAGCGCGCGCCCTGCTGAAACTGGAATGTCTTGTACCACAAGTCAGTATCGAGCAGCCGTACCATCGGCTTATTAACATCACCGACACGAAAGACAAAAACGTTCTTTGTCTCTGCTGTTGCCCGCCAGAGAATCGTCACCAGCATCTCGCGGTCGTTGCCTGGTACTGGCTCAACAATTGGCGCACCGCGTTCGGCGATCTCTTTCCAAAACTTAGCGAGCGCTTCGCGGTCACCCGATTTGATCCGATCTCGCAGCGCCGTCAGACGAGGACTTAAGGGCCGGTCGTCAACTTGTTGCGCGCTTTCTTGTTTGCCAAACCCACTCCCTATACCTACTTCTTCGCGGTGGGAACCTGAGGCTTGAACCAGGCAGGCACTCAATGCCAGCGCTATAGACACACCTGTAACGATCTTCGGCACAATGCGAAGGCACATGATCGATTCTCCTTCAGTAATTAGTTAATTTGGGTGGCGTCTAATATTTTTACGACCGACCAGAAACGAGCACATCAAGACGGCGATGGCGGCCAGCTGCCAGATAACGCCGAACGGGTTATGGTGCGGAAGGTTCACCGCCACCAGAGCGAAACCACCGGCGAGACATGCGACAGCGATATACAGAGCCATCTTTAGAGTTTTCAAATCAAATGGGAAGCCTCGCTTGATCTCACAGCAACTCATCTTGAGCTGTTCAAAGTCACCGAAGCTTTCCTGGGCCGCAAGTCGGGCGGCGGTTGGCACCATTCCCGCCTCGATGTTCGCGAGCGTGCGCATTTCAATATGAAAACGTAATTCCGTTTCAACTTCATGGGCCGTCTCATCATGATGCAGACAGGCGCGAAGCGAATTAATTGCAGCTCGGATTCTCGACATGGTTCACCTCAATTCGCGCGCAGCGCCATCATGGTCGCGCCGGCGAGCCGCTCCCAGTTTTGTTCCTCAAGGATTAGTTGCTTGCGGCCGGCGCGCGTGAGCTTGTAGAACTTCGCGCGCTGATTGTTGTCCGAGACGTCCCACTCGGATTGCACCCAGCCGCGCTGTTCGAGCCGGTAGAGTCCCGGATAGAGCGAACCTTCTTCGATCTTCAGCTCGTCCCCGGAGATTTGCGCAATTCGCTGCCCGACCCCATAACCATGCAGAGCTCCCAGCGACAGCGCCTTGAGTATCAACATGTCCAGCGTCCCCTGGAGCAGGCCTACCTTCGATTTAGCCAATAGCCGCCACCTCCTAGATAATCTAGGGCTCAACATAACATCAGACTACCCAGATTGTCTAGGGGCAACTTACTGCGATGTTTGCAAGGCCACGACGGCGATGCCGCCGGCGGGAATTGTGAGGCTGACTGAGTCGGCTGAACCTTCTTTTCGATGCACCGTCAATGTCTGCTCTGAAGTCCATTCGGTAGCGCCTTGAATCGCGCCCCCGCGCAGCGAAACTTTCACGTTTGCCGTCGCGCTGCGATTGACCTCCGCTAATCCTTGTTGCGGTTTGAAGACGCCTTCGTCATTGAAAAACGTGACGACCCATCCGCGAGAGTTCCGATTAACCAAATACTCAACGTTGCCTTCAACGTGAACAGGGGTCGCGTCAGCCGCCAGGTGCACCAGCAAATGAGCGACCGCCGGGGTCAGGCGTTCGTCTAATCCCAGGAGCTGCGGAATAGCTACAAACACTACCTTGCCTTTTCCAATTCGGTTAACGGTGACCAGCGGTTCACCACGCGTTGTCGTCATCAGGGCAGTCGCGCCGCGCAACTCAAGGTGCCGATAGCGATACGCTTGACCATCGAGATTCTGCTGCAGCTCTCCCGCCGATAAACAGCGCGCCGAATTGTCTTCAATTAACGCCCCGGATTCCTGAATTCCCAGGAACGTGGACGGCAAGCCACTCGAGTTCGCTGTATTGAGGACAACAACACCACCGCTGCGAACGTAGGTCTCCAACTTTTTGGCCCAGGACGGCGACCAATTAACTTCGCCTCCGGCGACGACGGCGCGATAAGAATTGATCGCGTCAGTATGGGTCTCGCTCGTGACCAGCACATCGAAGATGTTACCGAAGACACCTGGTACGAAAGCTTGCCGCTCACCGCTCGCGGGTTCACCCTCGCGGAGCAATCCCGGGTAATAGGCCGCGCCAAACAATTCCCGCAGCGCGCGATCACTTCTACTGATTTGCGAAATCCCGAACGGCCACTGCGGATAATCTGTCATGTCCCAACCGTGGGCGGGATCGAGCAGAAACGCGATTGGCGTGTAAGGCTCTCCGCGATCAGGATGCTGTTCGGCGAAACGGACGAACTCGTCAGTGATGCGTCCCAGCGGATTTAGTTGAAAGGAATGATCACCCGGACCGGGTTTGAAGAATTGATCAAAGCCCTGTTCCAGATAGATCGCCGACGCGCCCGACATGTAGTAGAGGTAGTAACTCTTCCGATACCACGACAGCGAGGGTCCCATCGTCGCGCCGTAGCGCGAATGAAAGAAATTATCCGGTCCGGCGAAGTTCTGCTGCCTGGTGAAGGTCGTCGCCGTGTCGCCAAAGTTCGGCGCGTGATAATAAAACCAGTGGCCACCGTACTGTCGGGCCGCGCCGCGCGTGAATGCCAGGCGCATCGCCGTCATCGGCTGCACCGCCGCGGTTTCAATTCCCAGCGACCGTACGCCCCATTCACCCAACGCGTGTGCAAACGAAGTACTCGACGTCGATTGGGCCGGCATCAACTTGTCCCACAGCGGGCCGGTCTGAGTCTTGAAAGTCCCGCCCCACTTGCGCGTGAGCGCGTCAGTATAAAACGTTCGCTGGGCCGCGAGTATTTGCGCGCGCGTCATCGAAGGATCGACTTTCAAATACTGCGGAGCCTCGCCCCAGACGAAGCCAATACTTTCGCCGGATATCCAACCGACAAATTGATCGCGCAGTTCACCATTCAGCAGCTTCCAGGCAGCCTGGGCGTCTGCGTCCGACGCAAACGCCGCCGCGCCGTAATTGATCAGGATCGCGAACGGCGATTTCGTCTCCGCCAGATAACGGCGGAACGCGCTGCCATCTTTGAACAACTCGGGCACGTCATTTAGGTAAACAACGGGAGAGACAAACTTCGAGTTGAAAATCGGCAGGTCGCGCTTGCCGGCATAGGCTTTCACAAATTCGTCGATCGGCTCCGCGTTGAAAGGATAGAGCGGGCGCTCGGCCGGCGGTTTGTCATAGAGCTGCCAAAACTCTTTCGAGATATTCCATGGCATTAGGAAATCGCGGCCAGCGACTTTTGGACGCGACCACACAGGTGGAGTTTGATTCGTCAACGGATCGAGTAACGGCGCAAACCCGGTGCGAGACTTTGACCACTCGCGCAGGTAACGCATGGCTGCGAAGTCCGGTTTTTGTCGGCCGGTTGGGACAAATCCGAGATCGTTTGTCAGCAGCACACCATCGATTTGCCGCCGCGCTTGCGCGCGCCGTGTCACCTGGATACTCAGCCGCGCCGGCCCTTTCCCCAAATGCGCCGGCGCTGAGTCCCACGCAAACGCCCATCCCCAATACATACTGGTTTCGTCATGAGAATCGATTATGTCCTGCTCGCCGAACTCGTGGCTGAAACGCTGCCGCATACCGACGTCCAAGGCAACATCGGTTGGGTTTCTCGGAGCTTCCCCTGCAATTGCGATGGCGAAGCTTTCGGTCTTTTTCGCGAAGTCCGCGTAACGGACCCAAAGCCGATAATCACCCGTCCGGGGAACTTCAAAGTCCTGCCAAATCTCTCCACGAGCTTCATCAGGACTCGCCGCCACCGAGTTCCATTCGCTTTCGCCGCCTTGCGACCATTCAGCCGACACGCCGGGGCCGCTGATTGACCAACCGGGCGCCTTGGCCGCCGGAACTTCAAGATAGGAAGGATTCAGCTGCGGTTCGTGCTGCGCGGTTTGCGTGATGCCGCGCATGTTCTCGGCTTCGTACCAGAGATATTCAAATCCGGACGCGGAGACGCCGAGAGAGGGCGACCCGGCGATTATCGAATTCCCAAATAGTAATGCAGCGCAAATGCCTATTTGGATAATGGCGATCTTTTTCGGATGCTCCATTGCTCCGGACGTTCGATCATCCTGACTAGCTGACCAAGAATTCCATCGTAGGCCAAATCAAGTTCATCAGCTTCAACCTTAGAGATATAACCACATCGGAATGCCAAATCTAACCACACTCTCGTCTCCTCGCCTTCGGCTTCAGAGTCATTCAACTTGCTCGCAAAGTGCGCCGGATAACGTCGCTTGCGCCAAGCCTCGCCGATGTTCGCGCAAACTGACCGTGAAGAGCGTCGCATCTGGTCGACCATCGAAAATCGCTCCTCAGACGGAAAGTGTCTTGTCATCTCGAAGATCTTCATCGCCGCATCGATTGACGCTTGATAAACCCTCAACTCTCTGTAGCTTCGGATATTTTGCATTGTAGGAGCCTCCGTTTATCTTCTTACTTTTTCTCCCCCTGTCCGCCTCTCTCTCCAAGTCTCCCTATCTGCGCGTCTCCGTGTCCCTCCTACTGAGCCATCTGCCAGTTCTTCACTGCTGTCACCGGATGGATCAGCATGAGAATTTCCAGCAATAGACTGTCGCGGATCCAAAAGGTCAGAACAAGTTCGACAGTCACGAACATCGCAATTCCCCAACGCCAACCCAGCCGCGCCGCGAGCGCGAAGCCGAGGCCGCAACAGAAAATATCGCCAAGGGAATTCAAGACTGAATCGCCATGATAACCGAGTGCGGCTGTTGCCTGGCGGTAATGATTGATCACCGTATTTGAGTTCTCGATCATTTCCCACGCGCACTCGATCGCGATAGCCGCGACGAAACGCCAGGTGCGCGACATATTCCGAATCAGCAGCGCCAGCACGCCCGCGAACATGAAGCCATGGAGGAGATGAGTGAAGCTGTAAGGATCGAAAAACAGTTGCGAGGTTTGCGAGCTCCAGGCGTCGCTCGTCCAAAAATAATTCGGGCACTCGCATTTCCACAGGCGCCCCTGCAGGTGTTCGACGATTGCCGTAGCAATCAACATCAGACCGATCACGAGGGCCGGCCAAATGTTCTTTTTCTTGGGCACAGGGGATCGGGGAAATGCGCGCAGGACTTCAGCCCAGGGCGTCGAGACAGTCGGCGAGATCGCGCTTGCGGCACGTGAACATTGGAGTGTCACGCAGGGTGAAGCAACTGGCTTTCGTCTCGCGCAACTCCTGGAACAGATCGAGAAAATCTGCGGGCTTGTCAGTCTCGAAGGCCACCACGAAATCCTGATCGTCCAGACCAAACGAATACGTCGTGTGCAACTTCACCCCGCGATACTTTGACCCGATACGAAGGTTCTCTTCCAGCATTTCGTGTCGCTGTTCCTGCGGGCGCGCGTACCATTCGCGGGTGCGCTGCAAGGGACAGACGAAGAGATATTGCGATTCACCCGAAACGACGTGTGTGTGACTCTCCTCAGTATCGGCACACTCGGTGCCGATGAACATCGATCGCTTGGTCATGGAAAGCAGGGAGTGCGTCGGCTCGACGTACTTGGCCATCGCAGTTTGATTCAGCCGGGCGGTCATATCCTGCATTGGATCCAGTTCGCAACCGATTCTCCAAATCAGGAAATCGGCGCTGGTGCGTAGTCCGACCGTGGAATAGGTGTGAATCAAGAGCGAGGAACGAAAACCGTCCACGGTCGAGATGAAATCCTGCTTGCAGTCGCGTTTTTCGTCCGGGCTTAACAGCCGCCAGTCAGGACGCGCGCGATAGAAGGTAAAGTTAACAAACTGCCGCGGTACCTTGCGCTTATGCTCTTCGAGTTCCTCGACGTTCGGAGCCAGACGCAGTGAGCCGCGCGCCGAGTTGTTGTTTGCATCGCGCTCGCTGCTCATATTTTTTCCGATCCGAAATGAACCCTGGTTCGTCTAATTCATGCGCGAGAAAGCTTGGGAAGCGCACGCCTATTCTGCCTTTGTCCTTAGTCATTAGCAAACGCAGAGCGTCTGGAACCGCGTGCTATACTCAGGCCGATTTCGCGACAATTCTCTTTGGAGATACTCGATGAATAGATGCCAACTTATGGTCGCCGCTGCTTTACTGATTGCCTTTTCGATCGGCTGCAAGACGAATCAAACCTCAAACACGGCGACTACCGATAATCGTCGTCCGGCCGCGCAATCAACGCCGGATCAATTCGCCGCGGCGCGGGGGATCTACGCGAAAGATTGCGAGAGTTGCCACCGGGCAAAAGGAGAGGGCGGGCCGGCCAAACAAGAAGATGGCAGCACCTTGAAAGTGCCGACGCTGCGCGAAGGTCGTGCGGTGCGCCACGATGACGATGAATTTCTGAAACAAATTACCAAGGGCGGTGACGGCATGCCGGCGTTCGACCAGAAGTTAACACCCGAGCAAATGAATCAGTTGATCAGAATGATTCGTGTGGAGTTTCAGGGAAAGTAGGCGGTAGTCAGTAGTCAGTAGTCAGTAGTCAGTAGTCAGTAGTCAGTAGTCAGTAGTCAGTAGTCAGTAGTCAGTAGTCAGTAGTCAGTAGTCAGTAGTCAGTAGTCAGTAGT
>JBIOZK010000209.1:0-2523 GCA_044870975.1 Pyrinomonadaceae bacterium | reverse complement strand
CGGTTCTGATGGTTGGGTAGCGATGGTGGGTAGCCACTATGTTGCGAGCCGCTTCCTATCGGTCGCGGTTCTGATTGAGTGGTTGGTCCTGGTCGTATTTGACGTAGGCGATTGCATTGGCTAGTTGATGATCGTTCCAAAGCCATTTGTTACTACCGCCGCGGGCCCATGGTCTACCGTCATTGCACCACACCGCGGTCTCTCTCATCTTTCGTGTGGCGTTGGCTTTGAAAGCGTTTAGTATTTTGTCAGGGTCAAGTCGCGCTGAGACAACAACGTGAACATGATTAGTTCGCACGTTAACTTCCCACAACGTCCATGTTTGTCTTTCGCACGTGTCGCGAATCGAAGTCTCAACGGTCGCGCGTTTGCTTCGAATTAAGCACGACCGGACTACGCGCAAGTAAACTTTTCTTGTACGTGCGCCAAGGCTCGTTCTCAGGAATGCGTGGACTGCCGTATTGATTATGGAATCGATCGACCGAGCCGCGAACATCTCCATGCAGCCAGGTGCCATACGTCCGAAACGTAATGAGAAAACCGATTGGGGCAGGGCGAGCGTTGGGAGTCACGCGCGCGATCATATCAAAACCGCGACCAACAGGGAGTGGCCAGTTGATTGCGGATGAGCCGTCATGCGTAGGGAGCCGTTCGCTATCGCTCGCGGTTCTGACGGAGCAGCTCACGCACCGATCGATGCCGGGCGCGGCGCTGATTGGATCCTTACGGGCAGCGTCGGGGCGCAACACACCTTTTCTAATCGCTCGCGCTCGCGCTGCATCTGTTTATCATTCGCGAGCCACTTCATCACATCCTGCAGCACCCGCGCGGCGTCGGCGTTTTCGGGTTCACATATTTTGTAATGCATCCATTGGCCCTCGCGCCGCGCAGACACAATGCCGGCCCGGCGCAGGTAAGCCAGATGGCGGCTGATCTTGGGTTGATGCGTTCCCAGAACCTCCGTGAAGAAGCAGACACAGACTTCGTCTTCACGCATCAGGTTCAGCAGTCGCAGCCGCGTGTGATCGGCAAACGCCCGAAAGAAGCGGTCCATATTGAAAGACTCGTGCTTCACCATTCCGTCGAAATCTTATCACAAAACATATACGTCTTGACATATATCCTCAGAGAGCATAAGCTTTGCGCATACGCTTAGGCATATATGCTTGAGCCCAAGAGGCAAGCGGTGCAGTAGCCCGACCGTGAGGGAGGGCGCATTAGGGTCACTTAGTAACGCCCTCCCTGATGGTCGGGCTACTGCCCCGGCACATACATGTCGTTCATAGGAATGACCAAGGTCTTAGTTCAATGGAGGTAAGGACAATGTCACAGAATATTGAAGAGGTAGTCAGGACGAGATACGGAACGGTGGCGGGCGCGCATCTGTCATCGGAACAGGAAGGCGTGCGCGCGGTGGCTGAGGCGTTTGGCTATTCCCCGGACGAACTGGCTTCGATTCCGGCCGAGGCCAACATGGGATTGTCGTGCGGCAATCCGACGGCGACGGCGAATCTGCGCGCAGGCGAAACGGTAGTCGATTTGGGTTCAGGCGGCGGACTGGATGTCTTTCTCGCGGCGGCGAAGGTTGGGCCGACGGGCCGTGCAATTGGAATCGACATGACGCCGGAGATGGTCGATCTTGCGCGACGCAACGCCGCGAAAGCGAACGATGCCGCGGGCTACGCAAATGTTGAGTTTCATCTAGCGACAATCGACAAGTTGCCACTGGAGGACAATTCGGTCGATTGCGTGATCAGCAACTGTGTGATCAACCTCGCGCCGGACAAAGGGGCGGTCTTTCGGGAGATTGCGCGCGTGCTGAAGCCGGGTGGACGGCTGGCGGTGAGCGATATTGCTTTGAAGAAGACCCTGCCGCCGGAAATCAGCGAAGACGTGATGGCCTACGTCGGATGTATCGCCGGCGCGATTCTGGTTGACGAATACAAGCAGGGATTGACTGAGGCCGGCTTTGCGAACGTGCAGGTGGTTGATTCAGGTTCGGACCTGAATGCTTACGCGAAGATCGAAAATCAGACGGGCTGCTGCTCGCCTGCGGTCACTCAGATTGGCACTGAGGAGCGTTTATCGTCGGGCGCATATTCATGTTGCGCACCGGCTCCGGCGAAAACGGAAGCAGGATTGTTCGACAAGTTCACAGAATTACTTTCGCGCTACAACGTGAATGACTACGCAGCGAGCGTGAAGGTATTCGCGATCAAGTGAGAGATGTTTTGATTCGCGCTAATGGTTGGCTTTAGGCGGGCGCGCCTCGGCGGCGGCTTTCCGAAGTTCGGCACAGTCGGCATTACCTGGATTAGCGTCCCAGGCGGTGCCGTCGGCATACAAGACGCACTTGATATCCACGCTGCTTTTGAACTGTGACAGTTGATCCTTTCCGAGTCCGCTCGGCGTCACAACGCTGGCCGGTGGCGAGAAAGAGGTGGCGCGCAGGGTCACGGTCTTGCCGTGGCTGATGTCTGCCAGGCTCGTGAACCGGCGCCGATTCAACTCGATCCCGCTGTT
>JBIOZK010000208.1:0-10968 GCA_044870975.1 Pyrinomonadaceae bacterium | reverse complement strand
CCCGCATGAGCGCGTCAGCGCGAAAGCAGAGTAACTTTGACTTCGACGTTGAGATAAAGAGGGAGACGGTCAGCGCGCTTGAGCGCGCTTGCGGGCAGGGATGCCCGCGCTCCGGTACGACGCACTTCAGGCTTAGGCAATCAAGGCCCTTCGACGTTTGTTTCCTGGTGTGAGAAAACCCACCACTTGCCGCGGCGGTTCACCCACACGCTGCTGGCCCAGGTGTCTGGAATTGGTTTTCCGCCGCACGTGCCATCGGCCACACCTTTGTAAGTCAACATTGCGGTGTCGGGATTGGCCATGCTGAGCTTCCAATCGCTCAGGGTGAAAGACTTCACCTCGCAGGGCATCGACCCTATCTCAGCGACAACTTCTTTCTTGCCCGCCACGCCTCGCCCGCCAATCAGGACACTGTCGGCGGCCAGCCACGTATTGAATACTTTTACGTCTTTATTCTTCCAGCCATTCCACATTGCGGTTTCGTTCGCCTGAAGTTTCTTCATTATCTGCGCCTTGGTCATCCGCGGTTTCGGCGAAGGCGAGGGCGACGGTGTCGCCTCTTGAGCCAAGCAGAAGGTGGCGAACGCCAGTACACACAGCGCCGCCAGGGGTAAATGTCTTTTCATTGGGAATCTCCTCGGGGTTTTAGAATAGTCATCGAGCCTAAGTGGGCGCAGTTCTACTATTAGGCGTCTGTTATGTCAATTAGATTTGGGGGGAGAGACTCGGCGAAGGCTAACGATGATTGACGCGCTTCTCTCGGTCGGTGCGGCGGGGCGGGTTGTGCGACGAGGCGTTGACGCCGGTTCTCTTCGAAGGCTTCGCGTAGTAGGTGTAGGTCCGACGTTGTTCGAGCGGCTTATCTCCGGCGGTGAGCATCGACTCCTGCTTGGCGTCATCAACGTGGCCCGCACCGAGCAGCGTGTCTGCCCAATCGTAGCGGATACCGAGAAACCCGATCAGCATGAATGCGAATATCGCCACGGCGAGAAAAGGCATGCGGTTCGGTTCGGGCAGTAGCGGCGATTGAAAACTGGCGGACTCGTCGCTGAATACCGAGTTATTGTTGAAGAGAGTATCGATAACGATCTTTCGCGGTTCTGGTAGCGGCTCGGGCTTCTGCTTCACGGCGGCAATCGTCGTACTCACGCTTACGGTGTTCACTGTCTGCGGCGGAATTGCCAGCGCGAATTCGTTGGCCACCGCCCACCGCGAGTAATCGACCCGCAGCAAAGCGTCGCGAAACTCTTCCGCACTGCCGCAGCGGTCATCGGGATTCAGGGCCATCGCCCGATTCAGAACGATCGCGATCTCCGGACCAACTTCCGAATATGCTTCGTGCGCCGGCCGCAGCGGGTCCGTCTTCCCGTCCGCCAGCGCCGTCGCGCGCGTCATCGCGTCAGGAGGCTTGACGCCGGTGAACAGGTGATAGAGGGTCGCGCCCAAAGAATAAATATCGCTGCGCGGACTCGTGCCTAAATCCTGGATCTGTTCCGGCGGCGAGTAACGGCGGCTGAAACCAAAGACGCTGCGGCGCGAGTTGACCGACGACTCGGTCATGTCTGACTTCGCCAGTCCAAAGTCGAGCAGCGCTATCTGGCCACCAAGTTTGATCTTCAGGTTGTGTGGCTTGATATCGCGATGCACGATTTGATGATCGGGCGAATGCAGATAGATGAGCGCGTCGAGTATCTGGTCGGCCCACGCGATCACCTCCTGTCGCGGAAAGGGTCCACGTTTGCGCGAAATGATCTCCGCCAGATCAGGGCCGGGAATGAACTGCATTACCAGGAAGACGCGATTCGATTCCGTGAAGTAATCGGTGACGCGCGGCAGCGCCGCATGATTAAGTTTGGCCAGCATGCGCGCCTCGCGCGAGAACTGCTTACGCAAACGATGATCGTTGGCAAAGCTCTCTTTCAGCGCGACCGTGATGTTAAGGCGCCGATCGATGGCCTCATAGACCGCACCCATACCGCCACTGCCCAGTCGCTTCACGATGCGATAGCGGCCTTGCAGAGTCGTATATCGTGGCAGGAACGTCGGCCGCGAGTCGGGTTGCAGAGGCTTCTTCATTTTGGGGGACCGTTTGGCGACAACTGTAACCCGCTGGTCGATCAGGTTTCAGTTTTAATTAATCAAAGCGGAGAGGCCATCCGCCGAAATCGTTAACTCGAGGAGAGCAAGTACCGGTTTAGGTGGCGGAAAATATACTCCAACACCGCGGTCAAGACAATGGCGCGTACGGCATTCTGGCAATCAATCCAGCGGCTTGAATTAATCTCGATTTATTTAGATGCCGGACTTGTCCCGCTTCGTTTGAATGCCGCTCGGAACCGGGGGCGGAGGTGACCGGGTGAAGTGACGAGTGACCATGAGCAGTGACCAGTAACCAGTGAGCAGTGGCGAGTCGAGCGGCAAGGGGAGGGGCGATAAGGCGAGTTTTTGAATGATAAAGGCAAGGAAGCCACGGAATTCTTTGATTTCTCCTTCTTATCCCGTACCCCTTATCACTGGTCACTCGTCACTCGTCACTGGTCACTTGATCCGGTCGCTACTGCTCCCGGTTCTGACACGTCGCTGTTAACATCCGCACCGCTTACACGTCTTTTTCTATGGCTGCAGAAATTTTTTGAAAATATCTGCAACAGAATGGCTTCCCGCGGCACTTACTGTTTGAACGTGAGGTGCTCCTTGAAAGCCGGTAACGAGGTCGAGAATCATTGGGCTCCTCCTCGAACGATCTCCAGGGCGGACGACGGACCCGCCCTGGGGAACCGGCTCAGATTCGGGAACACTGTCATACATTCAAAAGTCTAATAGGACTAATCAATCGAAAGACGCGAACTTAAGAGCAGGAGCCACCGTAGAATAGACAAGGGAGAACGAGTCATGTTGAAGGTACACACAAGGAAACTCGGAAACGTAGCGGTGGTTAGCGTGCAGGGGCGCATCGTTAACGGTGAAACAGCGTCCCTGCGCGATGAAGTCGGCTCCCA
The DNA here is from genome assembly GCA_044870975.1 of Pyrinomonadaceae bacterium. Classification (GTDB taxonomy): domain Bacteria; phylum Acidobacteriota; class Blastocatellia; order Pyrinomonadales; family Pyrinomonadaceae; genus UBA11740. Next base: position 7,969 of record JBIOZK010000208.1, on the reverse strand, counting down.
ATCGACAGTGAATACGGTCATGCTCGATCTCGCGCGCGTCAGTACGATCGATGCCAGCGGCCTCGGGCTGATGCTCGAAATGCGCGAGGAAGCTCAATCAAAAGGCATGCGCTTCAAGTTGATGAATGTGACAAACCTGGTAGGCCGCGTGCTGGAAGTAACCAAGCTCGATTCAGTATTTGAAATTACTCCGGCCGTAGAATCGATGCCGGCAATTGCTCACGCACGCGCCCCACGCATGATGCCCTACGCGCGTTGCGCTTAACGCAGTAAGTGGCACAGACTTCAGTCTGTGATTCCACTTCATTACTCTGCAGAAGAATCACAGACTGAAGTCTGTGCCACTACACCGCGCGGCTCGATTGGGGTCGCGCATTTTTCTTGCAACCTTTCCCGCCGGCAACTCACTTACTATCAAACTTCTAAGGAGTACCGTCTCATGCTGACCAAAACCGCGCTTGCAGTAATTCTTTTCGTGTTTTGTCTCGCGCCCGTTGCCGTGACCAGCGGCCAATCACGCGCAACCATTTCCGGCGAATGGCGCATGGAATTCAACAAGAAAGAAACTGACGAAGTCCAGTTGAGCCTCATCCGCGGCAAGAATCAAAGCTGGGGCCATGGAATCAAAATCAGCGAGGTGCAGGGACTGTCGAGCAATTACGCGACGAACTCGGGCAACGTGACCATGCGCATCGGGCGCGACGCCGGTACTTTCGACCTGACCGGATCTTTCCGCGAAGGCAAAGGCTCGGGCACGTTTGTCCTGACGCCGAATGAGAGTTTCTTCGCCGCGCTGTCTGCGCGCGGCTACGCAAACCTGTCCGACGAAAATGTCTTTTCGGCCGCTATGTCGGGCTTAAAGATCAGCTCCGTCGATGAACTCAAAGCCGCCGGTTACGACCGGCTGACCTTCAACAATCTGATCGAGTCAGCCATCTTCAAAATCAATTCTGCTTCAATCGCGGACTTGCGCAGCGCCGGCTTCGAACAATTGCCCTTCAATAAATTGGTTGAAGCCAGCATCTTCAAAGTCGATAGCAATTATGTGCGAGAAGTTCAGAGCCTCGGTTTCGGCAAGCTATCTTTCCAAAAGTTGATCGAGATGCGGGTTCATCAGATCACTCCTGAATACATCAGCCAGGTCCGGCAGATGGGCTTCAACGACCTGTCAATCGATCGCCTGGTGGAATTGAAAATCTTTAAAGTTAGTCCCGAGTTTGTCACTGAGATGCGTTCGGCCGGCTTCACTTCGATCACCCCGCAACAACTCGTCAACCTGCGCATCTTCAAAATCGACGGCGACTTCGCCCGCCGAGCGAAGTCCCAGGATCCAAACATCACGATCGAAAAATTGGTCGAGCAACGCATCTTCGAGAAACACTCCAGCCGCGCAATTCAGTGACGTCATTGTCCGCGTAGCGGACTTTTGAAAGTAGCCCACCACTTCAGTGGTGGGATCAAGATAAGATTTTGAATTCAGCGCGCGGGCTCGATGCCCGCGCGTAGCTTTTTGCGGCGACTTTAATCTCAGTCGATTGGCGGATTAATATGTCGCAACCGGAGTCATAGTGGCGGTATGGCATTACCCAGGCAACGAACCCTCTTAGCTATTGCGTTCTCAGCGACTCTTTGCGCGTCGGTCTCAGCGCAACACGCCGGCCACCCAACCAGCGCCATCAATTTTCCCGTCAGTTGCTCACCCAAAGCCCAACTTGAATTCACCCGGGGCGTCGCGCTGCTCCATCACATGACGTATCCGCAAGCCCGCACAGCTTTCCAGAACGCCGCCACGATTGATACCCGCTGCGCCATGGCCCACTGGGGGATCGCGATGACGCTGTTTCAACCTCTGTGGCCGACCCGTCCGAATCTGGATACCCGAAAACAGGGGTGGCGGGAAGTCGAAGCGGCGAAGTGGTTCCCACCACCGACAGAGCGCGAGCAACTTTTCATTGCCGCCACCGAAGCATTCTTTCTCGATCCAACTGCCAATGATTACTGGTTGCGCATCAGGCGCTGGGAAGAAGTGATGCAAAAAGTGTATGCCGCCTACGCCGCCGATGATGAGGCAGCGTCGCTCTACGCGCTTGCGCATCTCGCGACCACGCCGTCTGATCGCATAACGCGAGCGAACGCTGACCGCGCCGCCGAAATCCTCCTGCGTGTCTACCGCAAGAACCCCAATCATCCCGGCGCCATGCATTACCTCGTCCATGCGAACGATGTCCCCGGCCGCGAGCGCGAACTACTGGAAATCACCCGCAAGTACGAACGCATCGCGCCGAACAATCCTCACGCGCTCCACATGCCGACGCATATCTACACGCGACTCGGCGATTGGGACGGAGTGGTTCGCGGCAATCTGCGCGCAGCCAACGCGGCCCTGAAATATCCCGCCGGCGACAAAGGTCAATTCGTCTGGGACGAGTTCTGTCACGCCATCGAATATCTCGTCTACGCCTACTTGCAAAAAGGCGATTACCGGAAGGCTGCGGCGCAACTGCGACGATTGCAAACCACCGCGCGCCTGGAACCAAGTTTCAAAACTGCGTTTCACTTGATGTCTTCGGAGGCGCGATATGCACTCGAACGCCACGACTGGGCCCGAGCGTCAAAGATCGAGCCACGCCAGCCGGCGAGTCTTGATTGGGACCGCTTCACCTGGCCCGAAGCTATTGCCAGATTCGCGCGCGGCCTCGGCGCCGCGCATCTGCGCATCCTCGACGACGCCAAACGCGAGCGCGAGCAACTCAACGAGCTCGAAGCACGCACCCAGAAGTCCGGCGAAGATCTATTCGCGCGCAACATTCGCATGCTCCGGCTCGAATTGAATTCCTGGATCGCTCACGTCGAAGGACACGAGGAGACCGCCGTCTCACTCATGCGTGAAGCTGCCGAATTAGAAAAGACCACCCCCAAGCACTCCGTCACCCCTGGCCCAACCATTCCCGCCGAAGAGCTGCTCGGCGATCTGTTCATGGAACAGCGGAAGTTTAAAGACGCTGGCGCCGCGTACGAACGCGCGCTCGCAATCTATCCGAAACGTCTGAACAGTGTGAAAGGCGCAGCGCGCGCGAAATCGGGATCGCCTTAAGATTATCTGTGTAGTGGACGGATAGCTGCCTACTCCGATCGTCATCACAGGACGGGAATGCCTCTCGCTGAATGCCAGACGCGCGCGATCTCACACACTCTCCGTTCGTGACTCACCCTATAAACTATTCGATAAGGCCTAAAGACTATCTCGCGCAGATTGTCGTTCTGATATTCGGGAACAATACGACCAAACTCGGGAAAGTTTTGCAGGCGTTCTGTTTGTGAAATCAGTTCATATCCAAACGACATGGCGCGCTGGTGATTGTCGCGCGCAATGAAGACAACTATGTCATGAAGGTTGTCGCGAGCGGCGGGAGACCAGATTAATTTGTAAGCCATGAGGCTAACTGCTTCTTGATTTCTTCGTGCGGGATGCCCTGGTCACTGTCGAGTTGATCGAGACCTTTCTGAACCGCGGCCATGAACTCAATCCGCTGAGCAATTTCGTCGAGCGAGCAGTCATCAGGCAAAGCGCGAATCGTCTCAAGCACCATGTCTTTCTCAGTCATGAACTGATTATGAAAGTGGTGTTGGGATTGCGCAAGACCCGTAAACCTCTCTACCAAGGCGAAGCTCATTTGGAGTGCGCCGGCAGAGCGAAGCGGCGACGGCGCACTCCAAATACGCGCCGCGCATTCTGCCCACTGCTCACTGTATTATTCCCCCATGCCCAAACCCTTCCCCGTCAGGATCGAGCCTATGGCAGCCACGCTCACCCAGGAGCGCTTCACCGACCCGGAATGGAGTTTTGAAAGAAAGTTCGATGGCATTCGCCTGCTCGCTTACAAGAACGGAAAGCAGGTCGAGCTCTATTCGCGCAATCATCTGCCTCAGCACCTCCCGGCCGTCTCGCAGGTCATCGCCAGTCTCCCTCACGATCAGCTAATCCTCGACGGCGAGATCACCTGGGGCCGCGGCCAACTCACCTATCACGTCTTTGACATCCTCTGGATTGACGGACGCGAAGTGATGTCACTGCCGCTCGAGGAGCGTCGTGAACTGCTGGCTCAACTAAAGCTGTCGCCGCCGCTGCGTCGGGTCTCGGAGTTACTGAACGAGTCAGCTTTCGAGCGCGCCCAGACCGAAGGTTGGGAAGGTGTGATCGCCAAGCGCCGTGGATCGATTTACGAGGCCCGCCGCTCGCGCAACTGGTTGAAGATGAAATGCGAGCTGGCCCAGGAACTGGTCGTCGGTGGCTTCACCGATCCGCAAGGCAAACGCGTCGGCCTGGGCGCCTTGTTGGTTGGTTATTACGAGTCTGCGCCGGCACGCGGCCGGGGCAGTAGCCCGACCGTGAGGGAGGGCTCAGCGCCCGACTTCGTCTTCGCCGGCAAAATCGGCACCGGCTTCAATACCAAACTGCTCGAAGATCTGCGCGCCCAACTCGACCAAATCGAAATCCCCAAGCCGCCCTTTACCAAAGCGGTCGGGCTTCCGCGCCTGCGCGCCCACTGGGTCCGCCCGCAAATCGTCGTGCAGGTGGGCTTCATTCAATGGACCAAACACAACAAACTCCGTCACCCGAGGCTGCTCGGCATCCGTCACGATAAAGACCCGCGCGCCGTAGTCAGAGAGTAGTCATCTGCGGGTACGCGACGAATCGTGCAGAAGCACGCACGCAGTAAGTGCTCGTCTTGCCCCCTTACTGCATGTGGGCTTCCGCATGAGTCCCACTACAAAAAAAGGGCACTAACATACTTGACTCAGCAAGGGTGTGTTGGAAGGGTTCGGTCCTCAGCGCCGAAGGCGCGAAAATGCAATAGCCTGGGGCAGCGCCCCAGGAACCGACCCGCGTATTCCCGCAAGAGCGCTGAAAGCGCGAAATGATAATGGGAAATTACGTTAATGGATCCAAAATTCCGCGCCTACAGCGCTCAAAATCTTTCGTGCGGCACACCTGGGGCGTTGCCCCAGGCTATTGCATTTTCGCGCCTTTGGCGCTTTCAAGCAGATCGTTAATCCAAATGATCGTCAGCTGCGCCAAGTATGTTATTGCCCAAAAAAAGATTGGCCATTTTTCGCGCGAGCGGTTAATGTACTCACACTCTCCTCAAATCTCTTCCTTTGTCAGTGAACCAATCCGCCGGATCGCAATGAGAGAAGTCGAAAGAACGCCACTCATCCGGGCCAGGAGAAGTTGCACGCGCCGGCGTTTCGTCGGCCGCGTGGCGCTAGCTCTGTGCTTTCTCCCAGTCATAGTAACCATCGGCCTTTTGGATGAACACGATCTGCGTGTCGGCGCCGCGCGACTCAAACCGGCCGCAGCCGAAACATCGATTCCCCGAGCGACTGGCGCAGTCCGTCGAAACTCTTCGAATTCACCACGCTCCGCAGATGGCCTATGGCGAACCAGCGACGAGTCACGCGGCGATAGGAACAAAGCGCACATCAACGCCGGCCCAAAGTTCTATCGCACGTTAAGCCTCGATGAGAAGGAGCAGCAAAAGCTGCTCAGTCGCGCCCCGATGGAATTCACCAGGACCGCACGGCAGGCTGAAGTTGTCATGACGTTGCCGATGCCGGACGGAACATTTTCGCGGTTCGGTATTGAGGAGTCCCCGGTCATGGCGCCCGAACTCGCCGCGCGTTTCCCGCAGATCAAAACCTACCGGGGTCGCGGTCTCGACGACCCAACTGCGACTGCGCGGCTCGGTGTGACTCCGCAGGGATTTCACGCCATCCTGCTCACCAGCGCCGGCACCATCATCGTTGAGCCGGCGCCGCACACGAGGCACGGCGAATATATTAGTTACGATCAGCGTAATGCTCCGAAGGATGCGGGCGCATTCAGTTGCACCGTTCTCGGCGCCGAGCAGGCAGCGGTGCAAACCAAGCAACTCTCGCGCAAAGGCAATGCGAACCCGCTCGCGAGTGGCGCGACGCTGCGCACTTACCGTTTGGCGCTGGCGGCGACTGCTGAGTTCACCCAGACTTACGGCGGTGGGACAGTTAGCGGCGCCTTGAGCGTGATGACCACGAACATCAATGCGGTCAATGCAATTTATGAACGCGACCTCGCCATCCACTTAAACCTGGTGGCGAACGAGACCGCCATCATCTTCACCAACACGGCGACGGACGGCTACACCAGCGACGACAACAATATGTTGCTCGAGCAGAATCAGGTCGTGGTGACCCAACGCATCGGCGCAGCGAATTTCGATCTGAGCATGGTGCTCGACGGTCGCCCGTACAATTTCCAACCCGGCAAGTTCATCTTTCAGGGTGCGGCCCAGTATCAAAGCCTGTGCGGCAACTCGCAAAAGGGGAAGGCCGCCACAATTTTTCGCTCGACGGACCCGACCTCGAATACGGCCATCTATGTGGTCGCACATGAACTGGCCCACATGCTCGGGGCCCTGCACTCCTTCAACGGCACGCTGGATGACTGCGGCCCCAGCCGCTTTTCCGTAAATGCCTATGAGCCGGGCAGCGGATCCACAATCATGGGCTATCGTGGCGGCGTCTTACCCAACGGAACTTACTTTCCCATCTGTGGCTTCGAAGACCTGCAGTCAACTGACACCTACTTTCATACCGCCAGCATCGAGCAGATAACCAATTTCACATCGTTTAGTCAGGGCAGTTTCTGCGGCGTGGCGACGAACACCGGAAACACTCAGCCGAACATTGACGCAGGAGCCGACTATACAATTCCCGCCAGTACGCCATTCATCTTGACGGCGACTGGCAGCGACGCCGACGGGGACGCACTCACTTATTGTTGGGAAGAATTTGATTTGGGAGCCGCCGGCCCACCGGACACGGACAACGGCGACCGGCCGATCTTTCGATCATTCGCGCCGGTAGCCAGCCCCGCGCGAACCTTTCCGCTGTTGTCGGACATCCCGGTTTATGGTGAGTCGTTGCCGACCACTACCCGCACAATGAATTTCCGCGTCACCGTGCGCGACAATCATGCGGGCGGCGGCGGGGTGAACACTGGCGCGATGCATGTAAATGTGATTTCCAGCGCGGGGCCGTTTGCGGTCACACAGCCCGATCCCAATACAAGTTGGCAGGCCGGTTCGACGCAGACAGTTAGCTGGAACGTGGCGAACACGTCGAGTGCTCCCATCAATTGCGCCAACGTACGGGTGCTGCTTTCGATCGACAACGGCAGCACCTTCCCGTACACGCTCGCGTCCGCGACCGCGAATACCGGCACCGCGACCATTACTCTCCCCAACACGCCAACTTCATCGGCGCGCGTCAAAGTCGAAGCCGTCGGCAACATCTTCTTTAACCTCTCGATCGGCACCTTCACGATCACGCCCAACACTAGCGCAGCTCCAACCCTCCTGACCGAAGCAAATACCAACAGGGCCGTAGCGCTCGACTCGGTGACGTTCCAGCACGATCCCTTTTCGGTGACCACGCTGCTGAACTTCAGCCCGGATCAACGCACGGGAGTGATGCTCTTCGCCACCGGCCTGGAGCTAATGCCCGGCGAAAGCATTTCAGTAGTGACCGCCCAGGCCGAAGACTCCGCACACCTCATCTATCCGCTAACCGTCGAGTACGTCGGCAAGGTCCCCAACTTTGATTGGCTCACGCAAGTGAATGTGCGTCTGCCGGACGGCCTCGCCGGCAAAGGAGACGTGCTGGTGAGCGTCAGCCTCCGGGGTGCGATGAGCAACAAGGTAATTATCGGAATCCTCTAGGCGCGCGCCATCGCGACAGTCACGCGAAATCCGACGTGCAGCCCGAAGGGCTGCGAGAAAGTAGCCGGTGGTCGAATCCCGATTTATCGGGAGAAGACCACCGGAAAGCTTGGAAATAAGAGCAGCACCCTGAAGGGGTGCAAGATTCTCGATGGGATTTCTTGCACCCTCTCAGGGTGCGAACTCTCTTGCCACGTCGTCCGGTGGTC
>JBIOZK010000207.1:0-5924 GCA_044870975.1 Pyrinomonadaceae bacterium | reverse complement strand
TCGGCACCGACATGTACGCGCGCTTGAGCAGTGTTGGGTTCATCAACGGCCTTTTCCGGGCGTTCGATCATCTCGATGCCGCGATCGTCCGCTGGATGTGTGGTGACTGCTTAGGCGGGTGAAGCTGATATCGCGCGAAGGCTATTAGAGAGGAACAAAAGACGGGCGGCCCCATGAAAGGGTCGCCCGTCACGTGCGTAGCCATAATACTGCGTGTGCTTATTTGGCAATCGCCGCTCGTGCCGCCGTGATTTGCTCCTTCACTGCATCGAGATTGAAACTTGCGCCTTTCTGCATCGGCGGAAACTCGATCGCAGTCCTGGCGAGTTTCTCGACCTGCTGCTGGACAAAGACGAAGCGCCAGAACTCATACTGGAAATAACTGAAGTAGTTCTGCGCTCCCTCTTTCGTGTAGTGATTCGGCCAACCGGTGCGTTCGAAAGGATCGAGACGAAGGTTGGTCAGGTGCGGAACATCCATTTGAGTCTTCTCGCCCAGCCAGCCACCGGGTTGATCGATGAAGCGATACTTGAAGTCATCGATGCGAATAGCGCCGAGCGAGCTTTCGCCAAAGTAGAAAATCTCATGGCGATTCGACGGTCCCTTGCCGGTGATCATGTTTGTCTGATCGTATCCGTCGAGGTAGACCTTGAACCTCTGACCGTCGAGTTGTTTGCCCGCTTTCAGCTCCGTCGCGATGTTCGGATTGCCGGCCGCAGCCACCAGCGTTGGGAACCAGTCGAGTCCCGAAATCAGCCCGTTCTCGACCTTCCCGGCGGGAACGTGACCGGGCCAGCGAATCATGGCCGGGACGCGAAAGCCGCCTTCCATCACCGTGCCTTTGGATTGGGCAAAGGGCGTCTGTCCGCCGTCGGGCCAGGTGAAGACTTCGGTGCCGTTGTCAGTGGTAAAGATAACGATAGTGTTTTCGTCCACACCCAGGTCCTTGAGCTTCTGCATCGTGGCGCCCACGATGTCGTCCAACTGGGCCATCCCGGCTTCGGAGATACTCCATCCATTCTTTGAGTTGCGCATGGCTTCATATTTCGGCGAGAGGTGCGTGACGATGTGCATCCTCGTCGGGTTCAGCCAAAGGAAGAATGGCTTGTTGTCGGCCTTGGCCTTGTCCAGAAACTTGAAAGCCAGGTCCTGAATCTCGTCGTCTACCGTTTCCATTCGCTTTGGACAAAGTTGGCCGGCATCTTCGACTTTCTGTTTGCCTATTTTGCCCCAACGTGGGTCAACGGTAGCGTCATCCGCAGTCTGTGCCCAGCTATGCACCACGTTGCGTGGACCGACCTGGTTCAAGAGCTCCTGGGGATAACCGGGATGGCACGGATCCTCCATCGCATCAAGGTGATAAAGGTAGCCAAAGAATTCATCGAAGCCGTGAACGGTGGGCAGAAATTCGTTTTTGTCGCCGAGGTGGTTCTTACCGAACTGGCCGGTCGCATAGCCCATCGATCGAAGCACATTGGCAATTGTCGCTGCCTGGGCCGGAAGGCCGATGGGTGCGCCGGCCTGGCCGACGGTGGTCATGCCGGTGCGAATTGGCAGCTCACCCGTGATCAGGTTCGCGCGACCGGCAGTACAGCTTGCCTCGGCGTAGTAGTCGGTGAACAACATCCCTTCCGCGGCAATCTTGTCCAGGTTCGGCGTCCGCGCGGCCATCAGTCCGCGGTGGTAAGCGCCGATGTTCCACATGCCGATGTCGTCACCCATGATGACGACGATGTTTGGCTTACTGGTCTGTGGTGTTACCTTTGCCGGGGCAACCGGAGACTTGCCATTTGCTAACTGAGCCGCCAAAGCGATCAGGACAACAAATGCCGCCCCAATTCTTATCCGAACTGTTAACTTAGACCGCATTCGTCGAATTCTCATTGATCCTCTCCTCCTGCTTCTGAGTCACGCAAACTTCTAGTCTGCGTGTTTGTGTTTAGGCGACTCGTAGTTTTTTGGAGTGCGGCGGCTTGACGCCGCTTTTGCTTGCGACGAACTACGCCCTCAACAACTCAAAGCCCAGCTAAAGCGGCGACAACAAGTCGCCGCACTCCAAATGACTACTTTGCAGATCGCGCCAAGCGAAATCCCACATTGTTCGAACCAATATCAGGCTCACCCTTGCCGCGCGCTCCCGGCATGTAGCGAGTGCAGTACTCGTCAGTACACAGGAACGAACCGCCTTTATGGACACGCTTCTTGGCGCCTGGCTCTGCGGGGTCGAAACTGTCAGACGGACCTTGCGGATTGCGCGCGACCTGATGATACGCAGCCAGGGCCCGGTAGTAATCAGGTCGATACCAGTCGGACGTCCACTCCCAAACGTTGCCGGCCATGTCGAAAAGTCCAAAGCCGTTGGGAGTGAACGTACCGACCGGCGCCGTGCCGATGAAGCCGTCTTCACCGGTGTTCTTTTCCGGGAAGTGCCCCTGAAAAGTGTTTGCCTGAAACTTGCCGCCCTGCTTGAACTCATCGCCCCAAGCGAATCGCTTGCGGTCCAAGCCACCACGGGCGGCAAATTCGAACTCGGCTTCTGTCGGCAGGCGCTTACCAGCCCATTTCGCGTAAGCCTCGGCATCCTGGTAGGCGATATGGACCACCGGATGTTTTCCCTTCCCCTTCAGATCACTTTCGGGACCATCCGGGTGCCGCCAGTTGGCTCCTGGAAGATATCGCCACCAGTTGTAATGATTGTTGAGTGCGACGGAGTTGGCGGGCGGGACAAAGACGGCCGAGCCCGGCACCAGATTGTCCGGCGGCACCCCGGGAAAGTCTTTCGGATTCAGTTGGCGTTCGGCCAGGGTCACGTAGCCGGTGGCTTTAACGAAGCGCGCAAACTCTTCGTTGGTCACTTCGGTCTTATCCATCCAGAAACCATCAAGTGCCACGCGGTGAAACGGACGCGCATCGCGCATCTCTGGATCTTCGCAACCCATCGAGAACTCGCCGCCGGGAATCCAGACCATGCCCTTGGGCGGCGGCCCGGGGGCACTGGTTGTATCGATCAAAGGAGGCGCGCTTGCAGATGCATCCGAATCGACTTCGCTAGCCGGCTCACCGGTCTGAGCGTGATGGCCTGCCCGAGCCGAAGGCATCCGGCTATCACAGAGAGCGGATGCCTCAATCGTGTTTGCCGCGGCCGTTATCTGGTTCCGCGATCTGTTAATGGCATAGAGCGAGCCTGCGATTGCCAGCGAGGCTATGACTACCGCCAACAGCTTCCTGTTCACGAGCCTCCGCAGGCCACGTGTCTGATTAGCATTGATGACCCGTTTTGAAGATTTCTTCTTTTTCATTTCGTACCTGCTTTTCCAACGATCTGGACCGAGCAACAATTTCGAGCGCGCCGGCTTGGCGCGATTTAGTTCAGGAGTGGAGAGCGGCACCCCGGTCCGCCGTATTCCAAGATCAACTACCTGCCAGGATGCTTCGCAGCGGTTGCAGATCTGACTTACCGACGTAAGCCTCAGCGCCGGCCAGCAGGGCGGCCTCGCGCAGCGGTTCTTCATCCCACTGCGAAACGATGACAATTCTCGCCTGCGGAAAGAACTCTCGGATCTGACGAGTAGCGTCGAGCCCGTCCATTTTGGTCATCTTCAGGTCCATCAAAACCACGTCCGGCTGGTGCCGTCGGTAGGCGGTGAGTGCTCCGCTGCCGTCACCGCATTCGAATATTTCCCCGACCAGATCAGCTAGATAGGTTTTGATCATCCGTCGCATCGGCTCACTGTCATCCACGATTAGGACTTTCATCGTTGGCATCTACCAATCGACCGTCGTCAATCAGGCTACTTTCTCTCTCACGGCAAATCTCACCAGCGCAGCGTTCGAGTTCAGATTGAAGTTCTCCATCATTCGATATTTGTGAAAGGCGACAGTGCGGGGTTTGATCCGAAGAACAAATGCCACTTCTTTCATCGAACGTCCGTCTGCCAATAACTCGAGCACTTCTCGTTGCCGGCGTGTCAATCGCAGCGGATTCCTGCGGCAGATATTCGTAAATCGAAAATCACCGACAACCTCACGGCGCGTTACAAACCTGGATAGATTCGCAGGCTGAAGCGAGACTCTCTGAATCGCAGCGACCAACTCCGACGCCGTGCAGCTTTTGAGCAGGTACGCCGAGGCGCCGATACGAAACGCCTTATCAATAATGTCCCCGTCCTGATTCAAGGTCAGATAAATCAACTTGACGCCGGGAAGCTCCTTCTTCAGACACCGGCCTGCTACCAGTCCGTTGAGCCCCGCCAGCGAGACGTCGAGCAGGACCACGTCGGGTTTGACATCCTGCGCAGTCGCTAAGAGTTCGCGGCCATTTGCCACCCTTCCAACCACTTCAAACTTGGGTTCCAGTAGCATGGTGACTGCTTCCATCAGAAGAATTTGAGAGTCTGCTAGTAATATCCGAGCTCTTCCCATCTCGCCTCCCAAGCACTAAATGATTGTTTTGGTAACGGAGAGAGCATAGGCGGGCACACTGCACTTGAGAATCCAGATGATCGCGTAATTTATCTACGTACCAGTACGTATGTTATGAAGCCGGTACGCATGCCTCCGGCATGCAGTCTTTGATCCGCCCTGGGTAGGCCGAGCTTAGATCCGCCTATTAAGCACGCCGCAAGCGTGCGTATCTTTAAGCAAGCTTTTGGAGCAGTTGATCTTTGTGCGCGAGTGCGAATCTCATGAGGGAATGGCTGCCGTGGACGTCCAGTTTCTGGCAGATGTGGTTGCGATGAGTGTCAACCGTGCGGGGACTGATGGAAAGATCCTGGGCAATTTCTTTGCTGGTTTTGTAATCCGCCAGGAGTGAGAGTATTCGCAGTTCGGTGTGGGTAAGCACAGCCAAATCGGAATTCGGCGACTCCCTGGCGTCGGGTTGGGTTACCTGTTTGATCAGAAAAGTAGTCAGTTCCGGACTGACATAGTTTTGCCCGGCCGCGATTGCCTTGATGCAAGTGATAATGTCCGTAGCCGCGCTATCTTTGAGCACATAGCCTTTCACGCCGGCTTCCAGAGCCTGGGTGAACAGCTTCTGTTCGCGGAACATCGTGACCAGGATGACGTGGGTGGCCGGCTCTTCGGCCGCCAGCTGGCGAGAAAGGGCGAGCCCGTCTAACTTAGGCATGGCGACATCGAGGATAGCGATCGCCGGTTGAACCTTTCTAATTATCTCGAGAGCCTCTTCACCATCGCCGGCCTCGCCGACAATTTTGAGACCGGCCTCGGCACGAATGATGTCCCGCAGTCCACGACGAAAGACCGGATGATCGTCGGCAATGACAATTCTTAACTTAGGGGGTTGATCCATTTGCCAAATCCAGAGTGACTTTGATCGTTGTGCCTCTTAACCGTTGCGAGTCGACAATTAAGACGCCACCGAGTGCGCGAACGCGCTCAGCCATTCCTATCAGGCCAAAGCCGCTGGCCCTGTTCCCGTTCCCGTTCTGTGACTTTGGGGAAGCTGAAATCCCGACGCCGTTGTCTTCCAGCGTGATTAATAGCTGCTTACCATTTTTCTTGAATTCGATCCGAGTCGCTGTCGCTTTCGAATGCTTGAGGACGTTGTTAAGCCCCTCCTGTATGATCCGGTACACGCTCGTCTCTGCTTCGGGCGAAAGGAGCCCATCGATTGGTTCCAAATTGGCCGATAGCTTGATGCTGGCCGAGTCCGACACCCGCTCAATCATCGATTCAATCGCCGACACCAAGCCCAGTCGATCGAGTTCGTATGGCCTTAGGTTGTGGGCGATTTTACGTACCTCAACAATCGAAGCATTGGCCGTCGCCGCAATCTCCTGCAATTGCTCGCGGCCAATTCCGTCGTATGTCTCGTCGCGCAAACCGATCATCGCGCGATTTTTGATGATCGCCAGGTTCTGGCCCAGTCCGTCGTGTAACTCAGCGGCGACTCGCTGTCGCTC